>CAXSEO010000219.1:0-5158 GCA_964235525.1 uncultured Sphingomonas sp.
GCTCATCAGGTTGTGCTGAATCTTGTAAGCCTGCACCGCCGAGTCGGCGGCGACAACCTTCTTTTCCATGTCGTCCAGCTTGCCCTGAAGCTCGCCGCTGATCGCATGGGTCGCCGCATTCTTGCTGCTCGACTGTTGGTCGATATATTGCTTTACATATTCGTTGGCAATTGCGGCCGACAGGTGCCGGTCAGGTGTGCTGGCCGAAATCGCAATCACGAACGACAAGCCGACCCGCTGAATAGTCATATGCGACGCGAGCGCATGGGCGAGCGGGTGGGTGCCGGGCTCGGTGCTTCCCTCGGCGTCCTGCAGCATTGCGCCCGCCTGGCCGCCGAACATGGGGTAACGTTCGAGATGGAGCGCATCGGCGACCCTTCCGGCCAGCGCCGGGGAGCTGAGGATCTGTACTTCGGTCTCGATCGCCGCGCTGTCGGGCTGGATAGGGGCTGTGACACCGCGAACGCCATCGACCATGTCGCTGCGCGCGGGCGTGATCACCAGGGTGGAGGTGGCCGAATATTGCGGGACCTGGCGAGAGGTGCGCACACCGATCCCGATCGCAACCAGCGCCCAAATAAGCGCGAACAGCCACAAGCGGCGGCGGAACATCGCCCACAGCATCGCCGGATCGGGCAGCAGCGGCGGGAAGCCACGCCTGACCGGCGCGTCTTCCGCCTCGACCGAAGTTGTGATCGCATCCATATCGTAGGCCCCGCCGACGGTGTTTCGTGGTCATTAGCCGTTCGCGGGTTTATGCGCCATTACCATTCGAGGCAGACGGCACGTCGTGCTTGGACGAGCATGGTTGGGGCAGCTCGGGAAGGGGGACGAGATTGGGCAGGATCGCTTATCTGGTGCACGATCTCGCCGACGCGGCCGTGGCGCGAAGAATCCGGATGCTGCACGCCGGAGGGGCGACGGTCAGCCTGGCGGGATTTCACCGGCGGGGAGCACTGGCATCGGTCGAGGGTGTTCCCGTCCTTGACCTTGGACGAACGGCCGATGCACGGCTCGAGCAGCGCGCGGCCGCGGTGGCGCGTCATTTGCTCCGCCCCGCATCCGCGAAACGAGCCGTTCGCGACGCGGACGTCGTCATCGCGCGCAATCTGGAAGCATTGGCGATTGCGGTTAGGGTGGCCGCGCGGGGGCAGCGGATCGTATATGAATGCCTCGATATCCATCGTCTCCTCACGGCGGACGGCACCGCGGGAGTGATGATGCGGGCGCTGGAGCGGCGTCTTCTCCAACGCGCCGCGCTGGTATTGACAAGCTCGCCCGCGTTCGAGCGTGAGTATTTCGTCGGTCGCCAGCGCTACCGTGTCCCGATTCGGATCGAGGAGAACAAGGTGCTCGCGTTGGACGACTCTTTGGATCGGCGCGCCGCTTCAAGGCTCTCGGAAGGTCCGCCGTGGCGCATCGGCTGGTTCGGGATGCTGCGATGCCGACGCAGTCTGGCAATTCTGCGCCGACTGGTGCGCGAAGCGGATGGCCGCGTGGAGGTGGTGGTGGCGGGCGTGCCGTCGCTGGTGGAGTTTGACGGCTTTCATCGCGACGTCGCCGACACGCCCGGCCTCAGCTATCTGGGCCCCTATACCGCCGCTGACCTGCCGCGCCTATACGGCAACGTGACTTTCGCCTGGGCGATCGATTATTTCGAGGAGGGACAGAACTCGGCCTGGCTGCTCCCGAACCGGCTATACGAAAGCCTGGCGCACGGTGTCGTGCCGATCGCACTTGCGGGTGTGGAGACCGGCCGATGGCTGGCGGCGCACGGGGTCGGGCTGCTGCTCGACGATCCCGCCGCCGAGCTTGAAGCGGTGCTTGCCGTGCTCGACCGCGCTCGCTTCGCCGCGCTGGCGGCGGCGGTGGCGCGCGTTCCTGAAGCGGCGATCGTCACCACGCGCGCCGACTGCGCTGCGCTCACCCGCGCGGTGCTGGGGGAGGCCGCATGAGCGGCGGGACGGGCGAGGGGGTGCTGATCGTCATCCCGTGCCTGAACGAGGAGGCGCATTTGCCCGGGCTCCTCCAAGCGCTGATCGAGGACGCGCCGCTCGCGCAGGTCGTCGTCGCCGATGGCGGCAGCCACGATGCGAGCCGCGCGATCGTGGCGGCTCGCGCAGTGGTCCATCCGCGCCTGGTGCTGCTCGACAACCCGAGAAAGCTGCAGAGCGCGGGCGTCAACGCGGCCGTGCGCGCCTGCGGCGACGGCTGCCGATGGTTGGTCCGGGTCGACGCGCATTGCGGTTACCCGCGCGGCTATGTCTCCGGTCTGGTCGAAGCGGCGGCCCGAACAGGCGCGGACACGGTGGTGGTGCCGATGCGGACGATCGGGCGCGGAGGGTTTCAAAGTGCGGTCGCGGCGGCGCAGAACTCGCGGCTGGGCACCGGAGGATCTGCGCACCGTCATGTTGGCGAGGGACGATTCGTCGATCACGGCCACCACGCGCTATGCCGGCTCGACCTGTTCCGGCAGGTCGGGGGCTATGACGAGAGCTTCTCGCATAATGAGGACGCGGAGCTCGACCACCGCCTCGGTCTGGCGGGCGCGCGTATCTGGCTCGAACCATCGCTCGCGATCGAGTATTTCCCCAGGTCGCGTCCGGTTCCGCTGTTCCGGCAGTATCTCGCATATGGCAAGGGCCGCGCAATGACGGTGCGCAAGCACCGGATGCGGATGAAACCACGCCAGCTCGCGCCGCTGGCGGTCGCCCCGGCAGTGCTGGCGGGGGTGGCGGCTCCCGTGGCGCCCCTGCTCGCGCTTCCGGCGCTCGGCTGGGCGCTCGCCTGCATCGGCGGCGGTGCGGCGCTGGCATTACGACGGCGGGATCCTGCGGTGGTCGTCTCGGGGCTGGCGGCCATGCTGATGCATCTCGGCTGGTCGTTGGGGTTCTGGAGGCAGTGGACGCGGAGCGCGGTTTCAAAACCGGGCAGCGATCTGCAATCCGGCGAGGCGCCGAAAACCTGATCAAGGAGAGCCGGCGAGGTCGGACATGGTTCAGCAGGCGCGATCGACAGCCGAAACCACATGAATTCGCTACGATACCGATTATGGTTCTCGGCCTTTTAACTATTCTCTCGCGGGACCTCTTAAATACCGGCTCGTAATAGGTGGCCTATCAAGGGAGGGTCATTGATGTCGGACGTATTAGTGAATTCCACCGATTCGGTCGTGAACGGAACGAGTGGTGACGATCACTTCGTGAATGCGGATGGAAGTTACATCATCACCGGCAACCACACGCTGGTGGGCGGCGCGGGCAATGACTATTACGCCGTCGAGGGGATGGGCGTGAAAGTCGTCGAGCAGCCAGGAAGCGGCGTCGACTGGATCACGTCGGAGAACTCCTATGTCTTGCCGGCGAATGTCGAGAACCTGACGGTCTGGGGAAGCAGCGCCGCTTTCGGGAACGACGGTGGCAACACCATCTTTGCGCAGGGGAGCAATACGCTGATCGACGGCGGCAAGGGCGACGACGTCCTCTGGGGCGGCGCCGGGACCCGCTATCAGTTCGAGGCGCAATCGGGCAACGACACCATCGCCCAATGGTCGCCGACCTCGATCCTGCGCGTCGGTGGTTATGCGCAGTACAAGAGCTTCGGCGACATCCAGTCGGTGATGAAGCAGGTCGGCACGGACGTGCTGGTCCAGCTCGACGCCACCGACAGCATCCGGCTCCAGAACACGAAGCTGAGCGACCTCACCGCGTCGAATTTCCAGTTTCACCTCGACGCGAGCAAGCTTGGGAGCATGACGTTTGACGACGAGTTCAACAGTCTCAGCACGCGGGTGCGCGGGGGTGCGACCGGCACCTGGGACACGGAATATGGCTACGGTGCCACGTCGAATAGCGTCGACGGGCGCACGCTTGCCGGAAATGGCGAGAAGGAGCTGTACGTCGATCCAACCTTCAAGGGAACGAGCGGCTCCTCGCTGGGGCTGAATCCGTTCAGCATCAACAACGGCGTGCTCACGATCACGGAGGCACCGATGCCCGCAGCCGACAAGGCGGCGGCCTACAATTTCAACTACACCTCCGGCGTGCTCACGACGCGCGAGAGCTTCGCGCAGACCTACGGATACTTCGAAGCGAAGATGGAGGTACCCGCGGGGCAGGGCACATGGCCGGCGTTCTGGCTGGTGCGCCAAGACGGTACTTGGCCACCCGAACTCGACGTGCTCGAGGGTTACGGGGACAATGTCGCGACCGAGACGATCCACACGCAGCAGACGGGAACCCATACCTCCGACGGCAGCGCGAACTACGTTCCCAACGCAGACACCAGCTTCCATACCTATGGCGTGCTTTGGACGCCGACCACGGTGACTTGGTACATCGACGGGGCTGCGGTCAAGCAGGTGGCGACGCCGGCGGACATGAACAGCCCAATGTACATGATCATCAATAATGCAGTGACGCCGAACGCGACCGACCCGAACCTCACTAGTCAGCTGAAAGTGGACTATGTCCGCGCGTACAGCCTGGCGAATGTCCCCACTACCGTGCTCGGCAGCGCGGCTATTCAAGGGGGTGCCTATACCGACGCGACCGATCTGACCTCATCGGGCACCGCCGCCGTCTCCGCCACAAGCACGACGACCGCAAGTACGACGAGCGTGGCCTCCACCTCGACGGTCGCGAGCACGGCCACGGCGACCAAGGCGGACCACGGCTATTGGGGCAAGAACCCGGCCTTGGCGGACGGGTTCAACGCGGAATACTACGCCGCGCACAATCCGGACGTGGTCGCGGCGGGGATCGACCTGCACACCCACTACCTCAAATACGGCAAGGCGGAGGGGCGGCTGGCCTATGACCCCGACGCGACCGACGCGGCGACGGTCTCCTCGACCAGCCACGGCTATTGGGGTGCGGTGACGGGCGTGCAGGACGGGTTCAATGCCGCCTACTATGCCGCGCACAACCCTGATGTGGTCAAGGCGGGGGTGGACCTGCTCACCCACTATGAGACATACGGCAAGGCGGAAGGACGGCTCGGCTATGACCCGACCGTGACCACCTCCTCGAGCACGTCGACACCGGCTGCTGGTTCCGCGACGATCAGCAGCGATGTCGGGACCGGCACCTCGGCCCCGACGGTCAAGGCGGACCACGGCTATTGGGGCAAGAACCCGGCCTTGGCGGACGGGTTCAAC
>CAXSEO010000220.1:0-5152 GCA_964235525.1 uncultured Sphingomonas sp.
CTACGTCGACCCGGCCATCCTCACCGACCCGGACGCGAACGACATCGAGACGATCACGCTGTCCTACACCTTCTATCCCGCCGACGCGGTGCGGACGACCGGGCGGACGAACAAGGAGGGGTAGGGCCGGTCGCGACCGCGCCCGCGTACCCCTCCGTCACCCCGGCCTTGTGCCGGAGCCCAACGGTGTTCGCGTGCTTCCCGACCGCGACGTCCGCACAACGTTGGACCCCGGGACAGGCCCGGGGTGACGATAGCCTAGGCGGACACAATCCGCTCTAGGCTCTTTGCCGCCGCCCAAAACCCGATTAGAGCAGTTGCACACGCCTTCAGGAACGAACGCATGGCCGGCGCCAAAAATCACGATTACCACATTCTCCCCCCCGACATCATGCCGATCGTCACCGCCTTTTCCGCGCTGGCGATGGCGGCGGGGGGCATCATGTGGATGCACGGCGGGCATACCGGGGCCGAGCACGCCAACGGCGGCGGCTGGATCTTTTTCGCCGGGCTCGCGGCCGTGCTGTTCTGCATGTATTCGTGGTGGGCCAAGGTGGTGGGCGAGGCGCATCACGGCGACCACACCCCCGTCGTCCAGCTCCACTTCCGCTACGGCATGATCCTGTTCATCGCCTCCGAGGTGATGTTCTTCGTCGGCTGGTTCTGGGCGTTCTTCGACTTCTCGCTGTTTCCCTCGGCGATCGGCTGGGACTCGGTCGGTCATGCGGTGACGCACGCGGAGGAGGGCGCGGCCGCGCTCGCCGCGACCTGGCCTCCCAAGGGGCTGGAGGTGATGGACCCGTTCAAGTTCCCGCTGCTCAACACGCTGATCCTGCTGACCAGCGGAACCACCGTCACCTGGGCGCACCACGCGCTGATCCACGGGCAGCGCGGCGGCGTGAAGCGCGGGCTGTGGGGCCTGCTCGGCGTTGGCGACCGCGACGGCGTGCTCAAGGGGTTGTGGCTGACCATCATCCTCGGCGTGGTGTTCAGCTCGATCCAGGCGCTTGAATATTCCGACGCGCCGTTCCCGTACAAGGGGCTGAACTACGGCGCGTCGTTCTTCATGGCGACCGGGTTCCACGGCTTCCATGTGCTGGTCGGCACGATCTTCCTGACCGTCTGCCTGATTCGCGCGTACCGCGGCGATTTCACCCCACGCCAGCATTTCGGGTTTGAGGCGGCGGCGTGGTACTGGCACTTCGTCGACGTGGTGTGGCTGTTCCTGTTTGTCGTCATCTATGTCTGGGGCGGCTGGGGCGCGCCGATCCACACGGGGTGACGTGGGAGCCTGCGCAAGTAGTCGCCCGTCACCCCGGCCTTGAGCCGGGGTCTCGCTTCTGCTTTTGAGCGACGAACCGAAGCGGGACCCCGGGTCAAGCCCGGGGTGACGAGGAAGGGTTCGATTGGCCGAGTATCCCTTGCAGTCACTCGCGACCGGAGCACTGCGCGGCGCGTGTCCGCGCTGCGGCGCGCCGACCTTGTTCCGGGGCGCGATCAAGTTCGCGGAGCGCTGCGGCGCCTGCGGGCTCGATTTCACGCAGTTCAACGTCGGCGACGGGCCGGCGGCGTTCCTGACGCTGATCCTCGGCACGCTGGTCTCGGTCGGGGCGGTGCTGATCCAGGTCGCGTGGGAGCCGTCCTTGTGGGTCCAGCTGCTGATCTGGGTGCCCGTCACCGCCGTCGGCGTGGTCGGGTCGCTGCGGTTGGCCAAGGCAGCCTTGCTCGCGGTCGAGTACCGACAGGCGGCGCGCGAGGGGCACATCGCCGACCCCGACGCATGAAGCACGTGCCGATCGTGCCGACGCTGCTGGTCACGCTCGCGGTCGCGGCGATGATGGCGCTGGGGCTGTGGCAGCTGCTCGACCGCCGCCCCGCCAAGCTCGCCTATCTCGCGCAGGTCGCGGCGAACCCCGGCCGCCCGCCGGTCGCGTTTCCGGATACCGCCGACCAGTCGTTGTTGCTCCGCCGCGCGACCGGGGAGTGTCGCGCGCCCGCCCGAGTGACGCTGGCGGGCGCGGGCGCGGCCGGGTTCCGCGCGATCGCGACCTGCGCGAACGGCATGGCGGTGCAGCTGGGCACCACCCGCGACCCGATGGCGCGGGTGGTGTGGCGCGGCGGCACGGTCAGCGGGCTCATCAGCCACGCGCCCGACAGCCGCTCGCTCCTCGGCGCGCTGATCGACCGCCGCCCGCAGCCGCTGATGCTGGTCGCCGACCGGCCCGTCGCCGGGCTGACCGCGAACGCGCGGCCCGACATCGACGCGATCCCGAACAACCACCTCGCCTATGCGGTGCAGTGGTTCTTCTTTGCGGGCGTGGCGAGCGTGATCTACCTGCTGGCGCTGCGCCGCCGGGTTTGAGCGCAAGCGGCGGGAGGCGCGGCGCGGGCTGCGCCGCTAAATCGGGCGGACCACAAGGAGACCCGCCCCATGCCGTTCCAGATCACCGCGCTGCCGCTCGAGACGTTTCAGCCGCTATTCACGATGAGCGACGCCGACCTTGCCCCCCGCGAGGCGGTGCGTGTCACCGCAGACGCGAAGCCCGGCTACCCCTGCCGCGTCAGCCTCGCCGACGCCGAAGTCGGCGAGACGCTGATTCTCGTCCACCACGAGCATCAGCCCGCCGCAACCCCGTTCCGCGCCAGCCACGCGGTTTACGTCCGCGAGGGTGCGGTCCCGGCGGCCCCCGCCGTCAATGAAGTCCCGGCGATGCTCTGCGCCCGTCCGCTGTCGCTGCGCGGGTTCGACGCGGGCGACATGCTGGTCGCGGCCGAGCTCGTCACCGACGGCGCGGTCGCGGCGGCGGTGGAGGCGATGCTCGCCGACCGCCGGGTCGCCTACATCCACGTTCACCTTGCCAAGCCGGGCTGCTACGCCGCGCGCATCGACCGGGCGTAGGCCGCGCGGTTGCCCCCGCGCCGGGCCGCCGCTAACCCCGCGCGATGCGCTATCACAGCACCCGCGGGCAGGCCCCGGAGCTCGGCTTCGAGGCGGCGACGCTGGCGGGGCTGGCGGCGGATGGCGGCTTGTACGTGCCCGAGGCGTGGCCGCTCCTCGACGCCGACGCGATCGCGGCGATGCGGACGATGTCGTATGTCGACACCGCCGTCGCGGTGATGAGCCCCTTCTGCGGCGACGCGCTGACCCGCCAAGAGCTGCGCGCGCTGTGCCAGCAGGCGTATGCCCGCTTCGACCACGCCGCCGTCGCGCCGCTGGTCCAGCTCGACCGGCGCCACTGGTTGCTCGAGCTGTTCCACGGCCCGACGCTCGCGTTCAAGGACGTGGCGATGCAGCTGCTCGGGCTGTTGTTCGAGCGTTTTCTGACGGGCACCACCAAGCAGCTGACGGTGATCGGCGCAACCTCGGGCGACACCGGCTCGGCCGCGATCGACGCGCTGGCCGGGCGGGCGGGCGTCGAGGTGTTCATGCTCCACCCCGCCGGGCGCGTGTCGGACGTGCAGCGGCGGCAGATGACGACCGTACTGTCGCCCAACATCCACAACATAGCCATCGAGGGCAGCTTCGACGACGCGCAAGGACTGGTAAAGGCGATGTTCGGCGACCGCGCGTTCGCGGGCAGGTTTGCGCTGTCGGCGGTGAACTCGATCAACTGGGCGCGGCTGATGGCGCAGGTGGTGTACTATTTCTATGCCGCCGTCCGGCTCGGCGCGCCCGAGCGCGCGGTCGCGTTCTCGGTGCCGACCGGTAATTTCGGCAACGTGTTCGCAGGGTATGTCGCGGCGCGGATGGGGCTGCCGATCGCGCGGTTGATCGTCGCGACCAACGTCAACGACATCCTCCACCGCGCGCTGTCAACCGGCCACTATGCCAGAGGAGAGGTGACGCCCACCGCCGCGCCGTCGATGGATATCCAGGTGTCGTCCAATTTCGAGCGGCTGCTGGCCGAACTCGGCGGGCGCGACGGGGCGGCGCTGGCGGCGCAGATGGCAGGCTTCGACACCACGCGGGCGATGCGGCTGACCGAGACGCAGCATGGCGGGGCGGGGGCGCTGTTCGCGAGCGACCGGGTCGACGCTGACGACATGGCGGGGGCGATGCGCTGGGCGTGCGCGAAGGCGGGAGAGCTGATCGACCCCCACACCGGCATCGCGCTCGCCGCCGCGCGCCGCGCCGCGCTGCCGGACGACGTGCCGGTGGTGACCCTCGCCACCGCGCACCCGGCCAAGTTTCCCGACGCGGTGGAGCGCGCGACCGGGGTTCGTCCCGCGCTGCCCGCGCGGCTCGGCGACCTGTTCGGGCGCGAGGAGCGGTACGTGACGCTGCCCGCGACGCTGGCGGCGGTGAGCGGGTGGATCGCCGCGCGGGCGACGCCGTCGGCGTGAGCGCGCACGCCCTCACCCTTCCGCGCCTGCGGCGCTCCCTCCCTCTCCCGCAAGCGGGAGAGGGACAATAGGCGCGCGAGTCGACCAGTCCCTCTCCCGCTTGCGGGAGAGGGAGGGAGGCGCGAAGCGCCGGGAGGGTGAGGGCACATTGTCGCTCCACACCCTCGTCGGCGAACCGTGGGCCGACTACGCGCTGCTCGATTCGGGCGGTGGCCGCAAGCTGGAGCGTTACGGTCGCTACCGCCTTATCCGCCCCGAGCCGCAGGCGATGTGGGCCCCCGCCGCGCCGGAGTGGGACGCGGACGGCGAGTTCGTTCCCGCGTCGGACGAGGACGGCGGCGGACAATGGAGGTGGGCCCGTCCCGTTCCGCGCGAGGGTTGGCCGCTCAGCTGGCGCGACGTCCGCTTCACCGCGCAGGCGACGCCGTTCCGGCACTTGGCGTTCTTCCCCGACATGGCCCCGGTCTGGGACTGGATGCGGGGGCAGCTTCCCGTGTTCCCCGGCGAAGGCCAGTTCTCCGGCGAAGGCCGGGGTCTAGTTACGGGCGAGTTGGGGGTTGGTGCCTCCCTGTCACACGGCGGCGTGACTGGACCCCGACCTTCGCCGGGGAACGAGGAAGCCCCTCAAGCTCCCGAATGCCTCAACCTGTTCGGCTATACCGGCGTCGGCAGCCTCGCGCTCGCCGCCGCCGGCGCGCGCGTCGTGCATGTCGATGCGTCGAAGAAGTCGGTCGACGCCGCGCGCGCCAACGCCCGCCTGTCCGGACTCGCCGACGCGCCCGTCCGCTGGCTGGTCGACGACGCCGCC
>CAXSEO010000221.1:0-5152 GCA_964235525.1 uncultured Sphingomonas sp.
TGGGGCGGAACGCGCAACCGCCCGCTCGCTGGTCTGCGGGTGCTTGACCTCACCTGCGTCCTCGCCGGTCCGGTCGCCACGCGTACCCTGGCCGGGCTAGGCGCGACGGTTCTCAGGATCGACCCGCCCGATTGGGAAGAGGCGAACGTCGTTCCCGATGTGACGTTGGGCAAGCGGTGCGCGCATCTGCGGCTCGACACGCTCGAAGGGCGGACTGCGCTCGAACGCCTGTTGGGGGATGCGGACGTGTTCGTCCACGGCTATCGCCCCGGCGCTCTCGATGGGCTCGGGCTCGGCGAGGAGACGCGGCGGCGACTCAACCCCGACCTGATCGAAGTCACGTTGGACGCCTATGGCTGGACGGGGCCGTGGGCGGGTCGGCGCGGATTCGACAGCCTCGTTCAGATGAGCTGTGGGATTGCGGACGCGGGTATGGCCTGGGCTGGTCGGGCGGAGCCTACCCCTCTCCCCGTGCAAGCGCTCGACCACGCGACCGGCTATTTCATGGCGGCCGCGGCGCTCGCCGCGCTGGACAAAGCCGCTCGAGGGAACGGGATAAGCTCTGCCCGCCTCTCGCTCGCCCGCACGGGCGATCTGCTCGTCCGCCATCGCTCCGCCGTGGTCGGCACGCTCGGGCTGCGTCCCGAGCCCGCCGATCTGTCGCCGATAGTGGAACGGACGCCCTGGGGCGACGCGCGGCGGCTGCGCCCGCCCTTGGACATCGAAGGCACGATCGTCACGTGGAGCATCCCAGCCGGGGAACTCGGGGCCATGTCCGCAACGTGGTCCGACTGACGCCTTCGCCGGTATCAAAACCGAACGGTTCTGACACCGGCAACGACGGCTTCGCGCCCTTGTCATACCCTCAAGCCGATCGGGAGCTAAACACCCAATCAAGATTGGGCCGTCGTTCGCCATGTAACGTCCTTTCCATCGGTGCGTAAGCTGGCGCGACCCCCACCTCCCGCTTGCATCCACCCCCCAAACCCCCCATGTTCTCCCCCATGAGCGCGCCGCCGTTCCGGGCCGTCACGGCGGTGCTGGGGCCGACCAACACCGGCAAGACGCATCTCGCGGTGGAGCGGATGTGCGGGCATTCGTCGGGCGCGATCGGATTTCCGCTGCGGCTGCTCGCGCGCGAGGTGTATGAGCGGGTCGTCAAGCTGAAGGGCGCGCAGCACGTTGCGCTGCTCACCGGCGAGGAGCGGATCTGCCCGCCGGGCGCGCGCTATTTCCTCTGCACCGCCGAGTCGATGCCGACGGACAGGGACACAGCGTTCGTCGCGCTCGACGAGGCGCAGCTCGGCGTCGACGCGGAGCGCGGGCATGTCTTCACCGACCGGCTGCTGCGCGCGCGCGGGCGCGAGGAAACGATGATCCTAGGCGCGGAGTCGCTCCGCCCGATGCTCCGCGCGCTGGTGCCCGAGGCGGAGATCGTCACCCGTCCGCGCTTCTCGACGCTGTCCTACGCGGGCGCAAAGAAGATCAGCCGCCTGCCCAAACGCTCCGCCATCGTCGCGTTCAGCGCCGAGGAGGTGTACGCCACCGCCGAGATGCTGCGGCGGCTTCGCGGCGGCGCGGCGGTGGTGATGGGCGCGCTGTCCCCGCGCACCCGCAACGCGCAGGTGGCAATGTTCCAGGCGGGCGAGGTCGACTATCTCGTCGCCACCGACGCGATCGGCATGGGGCTCAACATGGACGTGGCGCATGTCGCGTTCGCCTCGCTCCACAAGTTCGACGGGCGTCGGCAGCGCAGGCTGACCGTGCCCGAGATGGCGCAGATCGCGGGGCGTGCAGGGCTACACCAGCGCGACGGCAGCTTCGGCGCGCTCGCGGAGGAAGGACCGGGCGCGTTCACCCCCGAGGAAGTGTTCGCGATCGAGGAGCACCGCTTTCCGCCGCTCGACTGGCTCTATTGGCGCGACGGCGAGCCGGACACGTCGGGCATCGACGCGCTGGTCGCCAGCCTGGAGCGGCGGCCCGCGCACGAGGCGCTCCGCGCCGCCCCGCCCGCGGTCGACCTGCTGGTGCTCAAGCACCTCGCCGACGAGACGTGGGTGCGCGAGCGGACGCGGCATCCGGCGGGGGTGCGGCGGCTGTGGGCGGCGTGCGGCATCCCCGACTTTCGCAAGCTCGGCGCGGACCATCACCAGCGCTTCGTCGCGCGGGTGTTCGGCTATCTGTCGGAGGGCAACGGCCATGTCCCGCACCAATGGTTCGCGGACGAAGTGGCGCGGCTCGACCGGGCGGACGGCGATGTCGAAGTGTTGGCGGGGCGGATCGCGGCGGCGCGCAGCTGGGCGTATATCGCGCATCGCCCGGACTGGCTCGCCGACCCGCTCCACTGGGCGGCGCGGACGCGGGAGGTGGAGGAGCGGCTCTCCGACGCGCTCCACGCCAGCCTGACGCAACGCTTCGTCGACAAGCGCACCACCGCGCTGATGCGCCAGATTGGCGCGGACGCAGGCTCGCTGCCCGTGACGGTGTCCACCGATGGCGAGGTGACGGTGGAGGAGCACCGGCTCGGGCGACTCGACGGCTTCCGCTTCACGGTCGCGCCAGAGGCGCGCGCGGCGGACAAGCGGCTGTTGCTCGCGGCGGCGGAGAAGCGGCTGGCGGGCGAGCGCGCCGCGCGGGGGGCGGCGCTGGCGGCGGCGGCGGACGAGGAGATCGCGCTGGCGGCGGACACAGGGGCTGCGCCGGGGCTGGCGTGGCGGGGGCATGAAGTGGCGCGGCTCGCGCCCGGGGCCAGCCTCGCTTCCCCTCGCGTCGTGCTCGACCGCGCGCTCGACTGTCTCGATCGCGCACTCCGGGCCAAGGTCGCGGCGCGGCTGGAGGCGTGGCTCGCGGCGGAGGTCGCGCGGTGGACGCCGGGGCTGATGGCGCTGGCCGAGGCGGTGCGCGATACCGCCGCCACGCCCGCCCTGCGCGCGGTCGCGGCGGCGCTGCTCGCGAGCGGTGGCGTGGTCGCGCGCGGCGGGTTGCGTGAGCCGGTGGCGCGGCTCGACCCGGGCGAGCGCAAGCGGCTGCGCGTCGCGGGGGTGACGATCGGCGCGCTCGACCTGTTCGATGCGCGGCTGCTACGGCCGGAGCCGGGGCGCTGGCGGCGCGCGCTGATAGCGGCGCAGACGGGCGAGCCGGTCGCCGAGCCCGTCCCCGACGGCGCGACCGTGCTGCCCCGCGCGGGCGCGCCCGCCGGGTTTCGCGCGCTGGGGGTGCAGACGGTGCGCGTAGACCTCGTCGAGCGGATAGCAAAAGCGGCGCACGAGGCTCGCGAAGGGCGGTGCGCGTTCGTGCCCGACGCCGCGCTCGCGACCTCGATGGGCCTGCAGCCCGCGACGGTGGAGCGGCTGATGGCCGAGCTCGGCTTCCGCCCCGCCAAACCGGAAGGCTGGGCGTGGCGCGGGCGCGCGCCGGTACGCGCGCTGCCTGTCGCGGAGCCGCGCGGGGCGTTCGCGGCGCTGGCGGAACTCACGCTTGGCTGAGGAGGCGATGCGGCTGGACCGGTTCCTGTGGTTCGCCCGAGTGGTGAAGAAGCGCGAATTGGCTCAGGCACTGGCGGAGGCGGGGCATTTGCGGATCGACGGCCGCGCGATCGCACAGGCGCATTGCCCGGTGCGGGTCGGCAACGTGCTTACCTTCGCGCAAGGCGAGCGAGTGCGCGTGCTGCGGGTGGAGGCGCTGCCGAGGCGGCGTGGCCCGCCGATGGAGGCGCGGGAGTGCTACATCGACCTGACCGTCCACGCGGTACCTGCGAACGTGTCGCAGGTGCCTGCCCCCGATTGACCCTCCCGGGCGCTCGGCATAGCAGGCGCGAAGCCGCCGCCTTGGGAACCCGCCATGACCTACCTCGTCACCGACGCCTGCATCCGCTGCAAGTATATGGATTGCGTGGAGGTGTGCCCGGTGGATTGCTTCTACGAGGGCGAGACGATGCTGGTGATCAACCCCAGCGAGTGTATCGACTGCGGCGTCTGCGAGCCCGAATGTCCGGCGGAGGCGATCCTGCCCGACACCGAGTCCGGGCAGGAGAAGTGGCTCGAGCTCAACGCGACCTTCTCCTCGCAATGGCCCAACGTCACCCGTAAGGCGGATCAGACTCCGGCGGACGCGGACGAGCACAAGGGCGAGGCGGGGAAATTCGAGAAGTATTTCACGCCAGAGGGTGGCGCTGGCGATTAGTCGCGCTTCGCGCGGCTGATCGCCAGCGCGAATGCGCGCAGCGCACACCCTCCGGCCGGCTGGCGGGGCCGCGCAGCGGAGCCCGTCCAACGTCATGGCGGCGGCTTTGCCGTCGCCCGGTGGGCTTGGAGTTCTTCTACCCTGCACCCAAACGCGGCGACGGCAAAGCCGGCGCGGGCGTGACCGCGCCTACACACCGCTAGTTATTTTATTCCAAAGCTGTTACAGGCTAACCCAACGGGCTTGACGAAGCCGTCATCCCGCCCGGAGCTTGTTCTGTACCGCCGCCCGATCGCATAGCGCGCCTTTTGCGTCCCCGCCCGGGCGGTCCGGTCTACCCCAAGGAAAGGCAAGAAATGGCTGCCAAGGCGCTGTCCTTCATCGTTGGCGATTATGTGGTCTATCCCAAGCACGGCGTCGGCCGCGTCGTCGAACTGCTCAAGCAGGAGATCGCGGGCATGAGCCTCGAACTCTATGTGCTCCGCTTCGAAAAGGAAAAGATGACGCTGCGCGTGCCGACCAACAAGGCGGAGTCGGTGGGGATGCGCAAGCTGTCCAGCGACAAGACCATGCGCGAGGCGATGGAGTGTCTGAAGGGCAAGCCTAAGGTGAAGCGCACCATGTGGTCGCGCCGCGCGCAGGAATATGAGGCGAAGATCAACTCGGGCGACCTCGTCTCGATCGCCGAGGTGGTCCGCGACCTGTTCCGCGCCGAGGACCAGCCCGAACAGAGCTATTCGGAGCGACAGATCTTCGAGGGCGCGACCAGCCGCCTGGCGCGCGAGCTCGCCGCGATGGAGCAACTCGACGAGGCGGGGGCGTCGGCCAAGATCCTCGACATCCTGCGCAAGGCGGCGGCGATTTATAATAAGGACAAGGCGGCGGCGTAAGCTGCAGACAGCCTTGCTTCTTACATTAGAGCGGTTTCCGCCCGGCATGAGTCGGAAGGGGATTCACACGGACGTGCCGA
>CAXSEO010000222.1:0-5139 GCA_964235525.1 uncultured Sphingomonas sp.
AAGTTGAGGCTCGAACGAGGCTCAGCCGACGATCCCGAGGATGTCGGACTCTTTCATGATGAGGAGGTCCTCGCCGTCGACCTTGACCTCGGTGCCCGACCACTTGCCGAACAGGATCTTGTCGCCGGCCTTAACCTCAAGCGGGTGGACTTCGCCGCTCTCGTTGCGGGCACCGGTGCCGGCGGCGACGACCTCGCCCTCCTGCGGCTTTTCCTTGGCGGTGTCGGGAATGATGATCCCGCCTGCCGTCTTCTCTTCCGCCTCGACTCGGCGGACGAGGACGCGATCATGCAACGGACGAAAGTTCATCGCTAGAGGTCCCTCTTGCTGTAGGTGTGAATGGATTGGCACTCCCGAATGGCGAGTGCCAGCACAGCGCATATGAGGGCGAGAGGCGAACTCGTCAACGGCGGCGAGGAACAAAAATTAATCGCCGGCATGTCGCGCTGCCATCTGCGGATTTACGACCGCGCGGCCATGTTCTAGCACCCGCTTATGACAGATTTTCGCGAGCCCGACGCCCCCCGTTTCCCCGATCCGTATCGCGAGCCGCCGCGCCGTCGGTCGAGCCTCGTACGAAGCGCCTGGCGGGTGCTGGTCGGCGTCAAGGACGCGCTGGTGCTGGTGGCGATGCTGTTGTTCTTCGGCATCCTCTCCGCCGCGCTGCTCGCGCGCCCGGGCCAGGGGCCGGTCGGCGACGGCGCGTTGCTGCTCAAGCTCAACGGCGCGATCGTCGAGCAGCCGTCCGAGCCGTCGACCTTCGCCTTTGCCAGCGGCGGCGGGTCGACCCCGCACGAGTTCCGCCTCCGCGATCTGGTTCGCGTGATCGACAAGGCGAAGGACGACGGGTCCGTCAAGGCGGTGGTGCTCGACCTCGACCAGTTCGGCGGCGCGTATCCGGCGGCGCTCGACGAGGTGGGCGCGGCGCTGGCGCGGGTGCGCGCCTCGGGCAAGCCGGTGCTCGCCTATGCGACCGCCTATACCGACGGCGGCTATCGGCTGGCGGCCAACGCCAGCGAGATTTGGGTCAACCCGATGGGCGGCACCTTGTTCACCGGCCCGGGCGGGTCGCAGCCCTATTACAAGGGGCTGATCGACAAGCTGGGCGTCACCGCGCACGTCTATCGCGTCGGCAAGTACAAGAGCTTCGTCGAACCCTACACCCGCACCGACGCCTCGCCCGAAGCCAAGGAAGAGGTCGTCGCGCTCTACCGCGTGCTGTTCGACGGCTGGCAGCAGGCGATCCACCGCGCCCGCCCCAAGGCGCAGGTGGCCGCGTTCCTGACCTCGCCCGACAAGGTGATCGAGGCGACCGGCGGCGACATCGCGCAGGCGGACCTCAACGCGGGGCTGGTCGACCATCTCGGCGACCGGCTCGCCTTTGGCCAGCGGGTCGCGCAGTTCGCCGCGCCGGACGGTAAGAAGGTCGCGGGGACGTTCAAGACGATCAGCTACCAAGACTATGTCGACATCAACCCGCTGCCACGTGGCGGCGACGCGATCGGCGTGGTGACGGTGGCGGGCGACATCGTCGACGGCAAGGCGGGGCCCGGGTCGGCGGGCGGCGACACGGTCAGCCGCGCGATCCTCGACGGGCTCGCGACCCGGCACCTCAAGGCGCTGGTGCTGCGTGTCGACTCGCCCGGCGGCTCCGCGCTTGCGTCCGAGAAGATCCGCCAGGCGCTGCTCCAGGCGAAGGGCGCCGGGCTGCCGGTGGTGGTGTCGATGGGCTCGGTGGCGGCGTCGGGCGGCTATTGGGTGTCGACCGCGGGCGACATGATCTTCGCCGAGCCGAGCACCATTACGGGCTCGATCGGCATCTTCGGGATTATCCCGACGTTCGAGAACGCGCTCAAGAAGATCGGGGTGACCTCCGACGGCGTCCGCACCACGCCGCTGTCGGGGCAGCCGGATATATTGTCGGGCACCACCCCGGTCGCGGACGCGGTGTTCCAGGCGGGTATCGAGCATGGCTATCGCGAGTTCGTCTCGCGCGTAGCGCAGGCGCGCCACCTCTCCCCGCAGCGGGTCGACGAGATCGGGCAGGGGCGCGTGTGGGACGGCGGCACCGCGCGCCAGATCGGGCTGGTCGACCGGTTCGGGACGCTTAACGACGCGATCGCGGAAGCCGCCCGCCGTGCCGGGTTGGAGGCGGCGGATGTCCATGCCGAATATCTGGAGAAGAAGCCGTCGGGTTTCGCGCGGCTGGTCCAGCAGCTCGGCCGCAACAAGGAGGATGACGACGAGGCGGGAGACGACGTGTTTGCGCGCACGGCGGCGGTGCAGCGGGCGACGTTCGCGCGCGCGCTGGGCGACGCGCGGCGGCTGGCGACGAGTGCGTCGATCCAGGCGCGCTGCCTCGAATGCGAAGGCCTCGGCCCGACGGTGGCGAGCGCGGGGGACGCGAAGCTGATGGACCTGCTGCTGGCCCGGCTCGGCTGGTAGCCCGTGATCCGCGCTGCTCGGGAGAGTGACGCGGCGGCGATCGCGGCCATCTACGCGCCGGAGGTGCTGGAGGGCATCGCCACGTTCGAGCTCGACCCGCCGCTTGGCCCCGAGATCGCGCGGCGTATGGCCGCGGGCGAGGCGTTCCCTTGGCTGGTGTGGGACGAGGCAGGCGCGGTACTCGGCTATGCCTATGCGAGCGCGTACCGCTCCCGGGCCGCCCATGATCGCACGGTGGAGACCACGGTCTATGTCGCGCGCAAGGCGCAAGGGCGCGGCGTCGGCCGGGCGCTCTACGGAGCGTTGCTCGACCGGCTGACGGCGGCGGGGTTCACGCAAGCGCTGGGCGTCATCTCGCTCCCGAACGAGGCGTCGGTGGCGCTCCACGAGGCGCTCGGCTTCCGTCAGGTCGCCCGACTGGAGCGGGTGGGGTGCAAGTTCGACCGCTGGCTCGATGTGGGCTATTGGCAGCGGGAGTTGGCGGTGGAGTAGCACTGCGTCCGCCTCGTCGTGCGACTCCCATCGCGTCGCGAAGAGCGCGGAGGCGTCGGTAGAAACAGTCGCAACGGCTAGCGCACGGTCGAGATAAGATCGCGCTGCTCGTAGCTTGTGTCCGCCACCAGCAGGCAATTGTGCAGGTCGCGTCCGCGAGCGCCCGTTCGTCGGTGTAAGCGGCCGGATGATGTTCGGCGCAGATAAAGCCGCTCAAGCATGGCGTGAGCTTGCCGAGCGCGGCGTCGACGATCGCGCCAGGCCGGGGCAGTATCGCGAGCAGCCCGCCCGATGTTCCCTGTGCCCGGCGCTGGCCGTGGAGATCAGCAGGCCGAGCAGAATCTGGCGCATTATTACCGACACGCCCGCGCCGAGCAGCCCGGCCCGGTCAACCGGCGTAGCGCGATCAGCTTTTTCGCCGTCGCGTGACGTTGGCGCGCGGTGCGGACTTCGTTTCTCATCCTCGCGGCCGGCACCTTCGGCCTATTTCTGGCCGCTCGGAGTGAAGCGGGCGAGGTCAGTCTGACGCGCTTGGCTGACGCGTACAAACGGCGACGCAAGCGGAACAGCGTGGATTGCCCGGCACCGCTCCTGCGCGTACGCGAAGGCTATGCGACGCGGCAATCCGTTCGCCGGGCACCGACCTCGCGCGATGACCGCGCGAGGTCGGGCGGTGTTGCTCGCCGCGACCATGTTGCCAATCGCGGCGGCGCAAGCGTCGGCTTGGCGTCCGCCTCCGTTCGATCCAAACAACCTGCGACGCGCGGGCTATACGCTCGTGTTCGACGAGGAGTTCGACGACCTTGCCGATATCGATTTCGGCACCTCGGCCAATGGCAAGCCAGGGTCGAAGTTCTACGGGCGAACCTTTGACAAATGGGGCGGCGTCCGCGCCTCGGCCAAGCCCACGAACCTGACGGTCGCCGACGGCGTGCTGACGATCGCGGGCGGCCAGATCGCGAGCATCGCCCCGGCCAGTAATTCAAGCCTCGGCTATGTCGGCACGACGTTCCAGGGCGGTGCCTATTTCGAAGCCAGATTGGCTTGGGACAGAAACAAGGTCGGCGCGGACCCCCGCAAGCCGATCGACAATGCGGAGAACTGGTGGCCGAGCTTTTATTCGGTTCCGGCGGAATATTTCACCGGCAGGATGCAATGGCCTGGTCAGCCGCCGGGCTATGTGCATTTCGTCGAGAACGACTGGTTCGAGGCGTGGCACGGCGATTATTACGGAGCCACGCTGCACGACTGGTACGGCCCGCTGCACTGTTACGGCGCGAAGACACCGCTGGGCTATTGCCACATCTCCAATGAAGGTGTGTCTAATGCCCATCCTGATGACCCGATGATCGACGGGGTGACCAGGAACCAGAACAAGGTCGCGATGGGATCGAACGACCCGACGGGATTTCACACAATCGGGGTGCTTTGGGTGTCGGCCCGGCACGCCAGGGACGGCATCGGCTATGTGCACTATTTTTTCGACGGCAAGCCGACAATGATTTGGAAAAGTTGGTCAGCGAAGGCCGACAAGTCCAGGGCGCCGCCAACCGGCGAGGCGATCTTCAGCGCGCTCGACGACGACCATTCGGTGATCTTCATCGGCGCACCCCGCAAGTCGCCGCTACGCGTCGACTGGATACGGGTGTGGCAGCTGCCGAACGCCGAAAGCAACCCGCCGGTCGATGGCGCGGGCCGCTGACCGGTTTGACGCTCATCGTCCAATGGCAGAGTGCTGATGCCGGCAAGCTCGACGTCCTTCCGAACAGGTAGGGCGCGCGCTCGGGTCAGCCAGACCCAGGCTTTTCCCGGAACTTCAGCGAGTGTGCCCCGTAGACGACAAAGACGGGTACTGAAATCATTGGGCGATTTGCGTCGCTGGACCTAGTCGTGCTGCCGGTTGCGGGGCTGATCGGGGGCGCGGCATGAGCGATCTTCACGCCTTGCTCGCCGCGCAGCGCGCCGCGTTCAGCGCGGAGCTGCCGGTGCCGATGGCGACCCGCAAGGACCGGCTCACGCGGGCGGCGGCGATGCTGCGCGATCACGCGGACCGGTTCTGCGACGCGCTGAGCGAGGATTTCGGCCACCGCAGCCGCGAGCAGTCGATGATCACCGACATCATCGCGGAGGTGAACCGGCGCGACCGGCCGCTCGGCCTCTACTATTTCGGCCCGGACGCGGGCGAGCGGCGGCGGGTGATGG
>CAXSEO010000223.1:0-5134 GCA_964235525.1 uncultured Sphingomonas sp.
GGCCGACCGCTGTACGCGGCGTCAGCTCGACCGACCCGCCGAGGCCTTCGGCTTCTTGGTCAGGTGAGGCGGGGGTCGGTTCCGGCTGAGGGCGGAATGACACCCTAAGCGGGATGGCCGGGTTATGGTGGAAAGCAGGCATTGACGCGCCGGGCACCGCCGACCAGAACCCAATTTGTGTTCGACCCTACTCCCGCGGCACGGGCGGATTTGACGCCCGGCACCTTGTACGCAATTCTTCGCGAAGGCGGATGGCTTTACTACGGCCAAGTCACGCCGGAGAAAAACATCGGCTTCTTCCGCCATCGGACGCGCGACATCGGCTTGACCGACGCCATTCTAGACCAACCGGTTATGTCGGTGATCTCCGTCAATCATCCTTCGTTGGGGCGTGCGCTCAGGAAAGGCGTGTGGGCTAAGCTAGGGCGTTTCCCGCTCGGCAGCGACTTGAAAGGTCCACGCCCGACAGTGCAATGGCCCGTGGGCACCTTGGCGGTAACTGTCTGGTCAGCGACCACGCCCGAGTACGACACCCAGGTCGACGATCCCGCTATTCAAAATTTTGAGAGGGCGGCGTCTTGGGACGCGGAGCACCACATCCCCGCCCGACTCACTGCCGATTTTTGCGCGGAAGCGAGCGAATGGCATATTGGTGGTCCAATCTGGCGCGAGCGACGTGTTGCGGAAGAGATGGCACGGCGCTGGCCAGAAGCGTCAGGGCATCAACTGCCGAGCAACTGGGTTCCGACCAGCGTCCGCTAATGGGCGACTGCCGCCCTCACAATACGCCCAGGTGCTGGGAACTGCTCACCCCGCAATTCGGATATCGGGAGTCGTGTCCGCCCTGGCACGCCCGACGATGGCAGCGACGGTGTTCTTGCTGAGGCCGAGATCGCGCGCGATCCAGCGATAGCTGCGGCCCTCGGCGACGAGCGCGAGAACCTTGGGAGCGAGCCGGTCGGACTTGGGGCGGTCGCCGGTTTGCCGCCCAAGCTTGCGACCGCGTGCCCGCGCCGCGGCGAGGCCGGAGCGGACCCGCTCGCTCAGCATGTCTCGCTCGAACTGCGCGATGCCGGCGAGCATCGTCGCCATCATGCGCCCGTGCGGCGTATCGACCTCGAATGTCATGCCGCTCATTGCGACAACGGACACTCGCCAGCCCGCAAGCCGGTTCAGCGTGTCGAGCAGGTCTTGCGTCGAGCGTCCCCAGCGGCTGAGCTCGGTGACGAGGATCGCATCGATCCGGCGCGCCTGCGCCAGCTTCATCACCTCCGCGCGCGCGGCGCGGTTGGCCTTCATGCCCGAGGCGTTTTCGCGGAACACCTCGACCACCTCTTACCCGCCCCGCTCGGCGAAACCGGCGAGATCGCGCAACTGGCGCTCGCACGACTGGTCGGCGGTCGAGACCCGGGCGTAGATGGCGGCGCGCTGTCCCAATTGAACCATCCCGAAATCAGGCCCCCGAAAACCCTTAATTTGCGTGGGGTCAGTGTTGTCCAAAACAGACTTCTGTTCAACAGGGACAACGCTACATGCCGAGACGCCACATCCTGAGCGCGCGGCAGCGTTCGGCGCTGCTCGACCTGCCGACCGACAAGGCGTCGCTGTTGCGGCATTATATCCTCGCGGATGACGACCTGATCCATATCGACCGGCGTCGTCGACCGGAGAACCGGATCGGCTTCGCGCTGCAACTCTGTGCGCTGCGCTACCCCGGCCGAACTCTGGCACCGGGTGAGGTGATAGCACAGGCGGTGTCCGCCTTCCTCGGCGCCCAGCTCGGCATCGCTGGTGACGCGCTCATCCGCTACGCCGTCCGACGCCAGACCCGCCAGCAGCACATGGAAGTGCTGCGCCGCAGCTACGGATACAGGATATTTCCGGGCCAGGGCGCGCCGGCGCGGGCGTTCCGCGATTGGCTGGTCGCAGAAGCCGAGCAGGCGCGCTCGAACGAGGACCTCGCCCGGCGGTTTATCGCCCGCTGCCGCGATACCATGACCATCCTGCCGGCGATCTCGACGATCGAGCGGCTGTGCGCGGACGCGCTCGTGGTCGCCGAACGCCGGATCGAGAAGCGGATCGCCGGGCAGCTCGATGCCGCCGCCTGTGTCAGGCTCGACGAGCTGACGACCGAGATGCTGCCCGGCGCGATCAGCCGCTTCATCTGGCTGCGCCGGATCGAACCGGGCAACAACTCCGCCGCGGCTAACCGGCTGCTCGACCGGCTGGAGTTTCTGCGCGCGCCATTCTGGCGGTCTGCGTCATCGAATGGACCATCGCGACCGCGGACGCGGTGATCGAAACCCACGACCGGATCGTCGGCCGGACCTGGCGCGAGGCCAAGCAACTGCATGACGCGCGGGTCACGGATACCAGAAGCGCCGTCGCCGAAACGCTGAATGGGTTCACCGCGCTCGGCCAATCGCTGCTCGATGCGCATGGCGACGGCGCGTCGCTTGACGATGCGGTCGCGCGCGCGGCGGGATGGGAGCGGCTTACCCATCTCGTCGCGAACGGCTCGATGCTGACGGACACCTTGAGTGACGATCCACTGGCCCATGTCGATCAGGGCTACCATCGCTTCCGTCGCTATGCTCCGCGCATGCTGCGCTGCCTCGACCTCGAAGCCGCACCCGTTGCCCGACCCTTGCTGGAAGCGGTGACCACCATCGCCACCAAGGGCGCACTTCCGGCGATCGACGCGTTCTTGCGCCCACATTCTAAATGGCGTCCGCAGCTGCGGGCAAAGGGCAGCGATGACGCGCGCCTGCGGGAAGTCGCGGTCATGTTCCACTTGCGCGACGCGCTGCGTTCCGGCGATGTCTGGTTGACCCGCTCGCACCGGTACGGCGATCTCCGGCACGTCCTCTTGCCGATGACGGTTGCTCACGCCGCGAAGCTGGCGGTGCCGCTCGATCCGCATGTCTGGCTGGCCGAGCGCTAGGCGCGCCTTGCCGATGGGCTCGCCCGGCTCGGCCGAGCCGCGCGCAACGGCTCGATCCCGCAAGGCGGCATCGAGGGCGGCACGCTCCGGATCGATCGCCTGACCGCCGATGCGCCTGACGGCGTCGATGAGCTGGTGCTCGACCTTTATCGTCGCCTGCCTCCTGTCCGCATCACCGACCTGCTCCTCGAAGTCGATGCCGCGCTTGGGCTCACCGACGCCTTCACCCATCTGCGTACCGGGGTGCCGTGCGGCGACCGGACCGGCCTGCTCAATGTCCTGCTCGCCGAAGGGCTAAACCTGGGCCTGCGCAAGATGGCCGAGGCATCCAACACCCACGACTATTGGCAGCTCTCCCGTCTCGCGCGCTGGCATGTGGAAAGCGAGGCGATGAACCAGGCGCTGGCTAACGTGGTCGCCGCGCAGGGAGCGCTGCCGATGGCGCGGGTCTGGGGCATGGGCACCACCGCGTCCGCCGATGGCCAGTTCTTCCCCGCCGCGCGGCAGGGCGAGGCGATGAACACCGTCAATGCCCGCTACGGCAACGATCCCGGCATCAAGGCCTACACTCATATCAATAACCGGTTCGCGCCGTTCGCGTCGCGCACCATCCCGGCAACCGTCAGCGAGGCCCCCTACCTGCTCGACGGGCTGACCATGAACGAGGCCGGGCGCCGGATCGAGGAACAGTACGCCGATACGGGCGGCTTCACCGACCATCTGTTCGGCACCAGCGCCATGCTCGGCTATCGGCTCGTGCTGCGCATCCGCGACCTGCCGTCCAAACGGCTCTATGTGTTCGATCCTGCTGCCACACCCCGCGAACTGCGGCCGCTGGTGGGCGGCAAGCTGCGCGAGGCGCTGATCGTCTCCAACTGGCCCGACCTGTTCCGCTGCGCCGCCACCATGTCGTCGGGTCAGGTCGCCCCGAGCCGCATCCTGCGCAAGCTCGCCGCCTATCCGCGCCAGAACGACCTCGCGGCCGCGCTGCGCGAGATGGGCCGGGTCGAACGCACCTTGTTCATCATCGACTGGATTCTCGACGTCGGCATGCAGCGCCGCGCGCAGGTCGGCCTCAACAAGGGCGAAGCGCACCATTCGCTCAAGAACGCCCTGCGCATCGGTCGCCAAGGTGAAATCCGCGACCGCACCACCGAGGGACAGCACTACCGCATCGCTGGATTGAACCTGCTCACCGCTATCATCGTATATTGGAACACCCTGCATCTCGGCCACGCCGTCGAAGCCCGGCGACGCGAGGGGCTCAACACCCCCGATCACCTCCTCGCCCATATCCCACCGCTGGGCTGGGCGCACATCCTGCTCACCGGAGAATACCTCTGGCCCAAAGGCACCGACGCTTAGGGTGTCATACCGCCCTCAGCCGGAACCGACCCCATAAAGCGACACCGCGTCGAACAGGTCGATGACGCCGTCCCCGGCCGAGGCCTCGAGCGTGCGTCGGTCATCTGCGCCTCCTCCAGCGCGGCACCAGGAAGCCGGGACCCGCCCCGACCGCGTTCGCGCCCAAGGCCTGGGCCACCCAGCTCAGGACGAGCGATGGGGCGTTCGACCTCCCCGGTAACCGGCTGGCCACCATCGACCGGCTGCGCCATGCGATCCGTCGCCGTGGCGTGTTCCCGGTCCGGTCGCTCCGCTACGCCGATCCCAGAAAGGCGCTGCTCAAGGGTGCCGCCTGGGAGGCGGCGCGGCCGGTCGTGTGCCGCACGGTCGGGGTCGCGGCAGCGGGCGACGAGGAGCTCGCCATGCTTTCGAAGCGCCTCGACCTCGCCTATCGCGAGACGGCCGCACGGATTCCTGCCAACAAGGCGGTGACCATCGTCGGCACCGACCACGGAGCCGACCTGTCGGTCGAGCCGCTCAACCGGATCGAGGAACCCGCCAGCCTGACCAGGCTGCGCGCGGCCGTCGAGGCGCGGCTGCCGCGGGTCGACCTGCCCGAGCTGATTATGGAGATGCACGCGCGGACCGGGTTCGCCAGCTCGTTCACGCACGCGAGCGAGGGCAGCGCTCGCGCCGAGGACATCGCCACCACGGTCTCCGCGGTGCTGCTCGCCGAGGCGACCAACACCGGATTCGAGCCGCTGATCCGGCGCGACGTCCCAGCGCTGCGCCGATCGCGGCTGAGCTGGGTGAAGCAGAACTTCATGCGCGCCGAGACGCTGACGG
>CAXSEO010000224.1:0-5117 GCA_964235525.1 uncultured Sphingomonas sp.
CGCACCTGCGCCAGGGTGACCAGCGTGGAGGCCGCGATCACCGCGACCACCGGTGCCATGGTCGGCCAGCGTCGCGGCCGACGCACGACCATCCACGCGCTTGAAACACAACCCGCTACCACCAGCCCGCCAAACGCCAGCATCATCGAGATGTCGGGCTCGCGCAGAAGGCCTTTTGCCTCCTTGATATATGGCAGGTAGTTGCGGCGCAGAAACGGGTCGACCACGCCATAGGGTCCCCCTAGGCAGGCGGGGTAGGTGTGAAGCGTCCAGACGAGCGCGCCGCCGCCGATGAGGATGCCTACACTCCCCCGTCGTCGCCAGTCGCCCAACCACGGCGTCGCGACCGCCAGCAGGCCCAGCGCCGCCGCGACCGCGAGCGTGCCGGTCGACGAGGCGGGCGTGAACGCGTCGCAGAGCGCCGGAGACCAGAAGCTCGGCCGCATGAAGCCGAGGAACAACGCCGTCGCTCCGCCGAGCGCGGCCGCGAACCCGGCCAGGCGCGCGCGCTCGGCGGTGCCGTACACCGTCCAAAGCAGCGACACGACGCCGACCAGCGCGGCAACCTGCGGCGCCGTTTCCAGCCCGATCAACAGGCTGACCGCGCACAGCAGCCCCGCCGCCGCGCCGCCGCGCCAGTTCGGCGCGCGCATCAACGCCAGCGCCGTCGCCTCGATCACCACCGTCTGCAGGGCATGATGGTCGATCCGCCCGGGCACGAACACGGTCAGCCCCGGATAGGCGAGCACCGCCAACACCGCCGCGACCGCTGCCGCTTCGGTGCCCCATAGCCGACGTGCGATCCGCATGGTGAGCAGGATATTGGCCGCGAACAGCAGCCCGGGGTAGCACAGCACCGCCGTCAGCTCCGCCTGGTGGCGTCCGACCAGCGGCGTCGTGGCAACGATAATACCCGCGATACCGAGGTCGTTGACGCGCGACCAGTGCATCGCGCCGCCAGTCGGCGGGTTCATGCGATGCTGCGTCCAGTCGTTGAACGCCTGTCCGCCCAGCCAGTCCCGCACCTGGGCCAGCCGCATCATGTCGTCGGTGTCGGGCAGGACCAACCGGCTCAACCGTGCCCAGTCCATCGCCGCCCAGGCGACCGACATCGCCATCGCCAGCGCCAGCGCGAGGACGACATCCGCTCGCCAGGCGCGGTGCCGCGCGGCGGCGGACAGGATCGGCTGATGCTGCATCGGGACCCTTCGTGACGTCTCCCCCGCCGCCTAGAGGACAATAGTTAACCCTCCTTTCAACTCTGCGCCCTAGCCAGGACGCGCAGGGAGAAACCGATGGCCGCCGCACTCGCCTACGTCAGCCCGCGCGAGGGCGCGTCGCCCGCCGCCGACCTCGAGCTGACGATCTTGATGCCGTGCCTCAACGAGGCGGAAACGCTGGCGATGTGCGTCCGCAAGGCGCAAGCGTTCCTCGCCCGGTCGGGGATCGCGGGCGAAGTCGTCGTTGCCGACAACGGCTCCACCGACGGCTCGCGCCAGATCGCCAACGCGCTCGGCGCGCGGCTGGTCGGTGTGGAGGCGCGCGGTTATGGCGCGGCGCTGATCGGCGGGATCGCCGCTGCGCGCGGGCGCTATGTGGTGATGGGCGACGCGGACGACAGCTATGATTTCTCCGCGCTGATGCCGTTCGTCGAGGCGCTGCGTGACGGCGGCGAGCTGGTGATGGGCAACCGGTTTCAGGGCGGCATCGCGCCGGGCGCGATGCCGCCGCTCCACCGCTATCTCGGCAACCCCGTGCTGAGCTTCCTGGGGCGTCGCTTCTTCGGGGCCGCTATCGGCGACTTCCACTGCGGACTGCGCGGGTTCAGCCGCGAAGCCATCGCGCGCCTCGGGCTGCGGTCGCCGGGGATGGAGTTCGCGAGCGAGATGGTGGTGAAGGCGGTGCTCCACCGGCTCGACTTGCGCCAGGTGCCGACGACGCTGTCCCCCGACGGCCGCAGCCGCCCGCCGCACCTCCGCACCTGGCGCGACGGCTGGCGGCACCTGCGCTTTCTGCTGACCTATGCGCCGCGCTATCTGTTCTTGTACCCAGGGCTGGCGGCGGCGGGGACGGGCGTGGTCGGTGTCGCGACGCTGGCGACGGGCAGCATCGAACTGGCGGGGGTTGAGCTCAGCGCGACGACGATGCTGTTCGCGGCGATGTCGGTAATGCTGGGCACGCAGCTGATCGGCTTCGGCGTGCTCGCGCGACTTCATGGCGTCGCGAGCGGGCTGTGGCCGACCAGCGCAACGGTAGAGCGTTTCCGGCGCGGGTTCAGCGTCGAGCGCGGCTGCGTCGCGGGCGGCGTACTCGCGGGGCTGGGCCTGCTCGGCGCAGGTGCGCTGGTCGCTTCATGGGGCCGCACCGGCTTTGGCACGATGGAGCCGATCGAGCTGATGCGCGTCGCGATCCCGGCGATGCTCGCCACCGTGCTCGGCGCGCAGCTGGTGTTCGGCAGCTTCCTGGTCGGGCTGATCGACAGCGGGCGGGACTAGCTTCCGACCCGCCAGGCCGGGTTCAGCGCGACAGCACCGTCACGAAATGCAGCCCTCTGTCGAACGCCCAGGAGAACGGGCGCGGATAAAGCGCCAGCCGGTCGGTGAAGCTGGAGGTGCCGAGCCCCAACCGCCCCCAGATACCGGTCCACTCGCGCCGCGACAGGTAATTGTACGGCAGCCGCACGCCGTGCGCCGCGTTGCCGACCCAATCCATGAACCGCAGCGTAACCCCCGCCGCGACTCCGTCGCGCAGGTGATCCTTGACGATCACCGTCCGCGCCACCCGCGCGACCTCCGCCAGCACCGCTTCGGGGTCGTCGGTATGGTGGAGCACGTCGACGACGATCGCCGCGTCGAACGCGCCGTCGGCAAAAGGGATGTGGACGCCGTCATAGGCATGGACGGGGATCGCGGTGCCCGGGCGGACCAGCACGTCGATGCCCTCGATCCGCACATCGGGGCGCAGCCGCATCACCCGCGCGGCAAGGTCGCCGCTGCCGCAGCCGACGTCGAGCACGCGCGCGTGCGCGGGCAACCGCTCGACCAAAGCGGCGGCGAGCCGCGCCACGCGGCGACCGAACACCAGCCTGTCATGAACCCGAGCCAGCATCGCGCGTCATCTCCCCAGCGAAGACCGGGGCGTAGCGGGCGAGCGGATGATTTTCGGTTAACGCACGCTCACCCGTCGCGCCGACCCAGCAGCCGCAGCCGCAACGCGTTGAGCTTGATGAACCCTGCTGCGTCGCGCTGGTCGTACGCACCCTGGTCGTCCTCGAACGTCACGACCTTCTCCGAGTAGAGCGAGTTGGGCGAGCGGCGGCCGATGACGTGGCACCCGCCCTTGTAGAGCTTGAGCCGCACCTCGCCCGACACGCGCGCCTGGCTATGGTCGATCGCGGCCTGGAGCATCTCGCGCTCGGGGCTGAACCAGAAGCCGTTATAGACCAGCTCCGCATAGCGGGGGCCAAGCTCGTCCTTGAGGTGCGCCGCGCCGCGATCGAGCGTAAGCTGCTCGATCGCGCGGTGCGCGGCGTGGAGGATGGTGCCGCCGGGGGTCTCGTACATGCCGCGCGACTTCATGCCGACGAACCGGTTCTCGACCAGATCGAGCCGCCCGATCCCGTGCGCGCGCCCGAGCTCGTTCAACCGCGCAAGCAGCGCGGCGGGAGACAGCGGCTCGCCGTCGACCGCGACCGCGTCGCCGTGCTCGAACGCGATCGTGACGCGTTGCGGCGTGTCGGGCGCGTCCTCGGGCGCGACCGTGCGCGAAAAGACGTGCGGCGGCACCTCCTCCCACGGGTTCTCGAGCACCTTGCCCTCGCTGGAGGTGTGGAGCAGGTTCGCGTCGGTCGAGAACGGCGCCTCGCCGCGCTTGTCCTTCGCGACCGGGATCTGGTGCGCTTCGGCGAACTCGATCAGCTTCGTCCGGCTGGTGAGGTCCCACTCGCGCCACGGCGCGATCACGCGGATGTCGGGGTTGAGCGCGTAATAGCCGAGCTCGAAGCGGACCTGGTCGTTGCCCTTGCCGGTCGCGCCGTGACTGACCGCGTCCGCGCCGACCTGCGCCGCGATCTCGATCTGGCGCTTGGCGATCAGCGGTCGCGCGATTGAGGTGCCGAGCAGGTACAGCCCCTCGTAGAGCGCGTTGGCGCGCATCATCGGGAACACGTAGTCGCGAACGAACTCCTCGCGGAGGTCGTCGATGAAGATATGCTCGGGCCGCACCCCCATCAGCGCCGCCTTGGCGCGCGCCGGTTCCAGCTCCTCGCCCTGACCCAGGTCGGCGGTGAAGGTCACCACCTCGCAGCCATATTCCTGCTGCAGCCATTTCAGGATGACGCTGGTGTCGAGCCCGCCCGAATAGGCGAGCACGACGCGCTTGACGGGATCGCTCATCCGGGTGGGCTTAAGGACGAGTTCGCTGCACCGCAACCTGGCGACGCATTCCCGATGGCGGTCAGCCCGGCTTGCGGAACTTGAACACGAACTGGTCGGTGTGGCCGCGGATCGCGGGGTCGAACACCAGCTTGCTGTGATCGTCCGCCGGATTGGCCAGCACCCGGCTCTCGCCGACGAAGCGGAAGCCTGCCGCGGTGACCTGCGCCTTGACCGCCGCCGGGTCGATCCGGTGCAGCGTGTTGGTGTCCCGCAAGCCGGAGCCGGGGGCGGCGACATGGTCGACGATCACGAACGTGCCGCCGGGCTTGAGCGCGGCATAGACCAGCTTGTTGACCACCATCGGGTCGACCGGCCCCATGAACGGGTCCATGTAATCGTGGTAATTCTGCGAGGTGAAGACGAGGTCGACCCGCTCGGGCGCCGACAGGCTGGTCGCGGGCTGCTCGGTCCCGCTCACCGGGGCGCTGCTCGGCGCGCGCGGCATCGCGACATAGGCGGTGAGCTGCTCGCGGTGGTGCGAGACGAGCGGGGTCGGCCAAATGCCGTAGACATGCCCGGTCGGCCCGGCGGCGGCGGCGAACAGGTTCGTCCAGTATCCGCCGCCCGGCTGGATATCAATCACCTTGTAGCCGGGCTTCACCCCCGCGAAGGCGATGATCTCCGGCCCGTGACGGCGCGCGTCGAGCGTCGCCTGGTCCGGCGTCCCCGGTGCCTGCGCGG
>CAXSEO010000225.1:0-5114 GCA_964235525.1 uncultured Sphingomonas sp.
ACGGAGAGCTTGAGCCACCCTTCGATGGTGGTGTCGCCCGAGGCCGGCAGGATGCCCAGCGCGGAGAGATACCCGCCGCTGAGCGCGCTCGAGCCGAACTTCGGGGCCTCCGTGTCGTAGGTGGCGCCCGCCGGGGTGAGGTTGATCGCTGACATGGATCAGGCCTCGTTCAATACCAGCGGAACAGGGGCGTGCCGGTGACGGCCGTCACGTAGATCATCTGGCCCCCGGCGAGGTCTTCGTCCCAGTTCGGACCGGTGCCGGATTGGGAAACCGTGAAGGTGGCGGCGGGAGCGGCCGCAGGGGCGATCGACGCGATCGTGTAGGTGAGCGATGCGCCGGTCGGCAGGTAGAGCCGCACGCCTTTCGCGCCTGGCGGCGCAGCGCCGAGGGGAGTCCCGTTCGGCGTCGCGGCGGGGACGGCCTGCATGGCGCCGAGGCCGACGGACGATGCGAGAGCGGCGAGGATCGCGTCCTGGCGCGCGGCTGTGGCCGCTGGCGCGCCGCCTGCCGAAATCGGCACGCTGCCGGTGACGTCGATCGGGAGCGTCTGGTTCTCGTAGACCGAACCATCCGACCCCTTGAAGGGATACGGCGCAGAGGCTGCAGCGGTCATCAGAGGGCTCCCGCCAGATAGGCGTTGTTCGGGTCGGAGAAGTCGGCGGTGTTGGATGGCCCGCCGCCTGGGGACGATGGTCCGGGTATCGGAACGACAGGTCCGATCGGGTTCTCGGCGATGTAGGCCGCAACGGCGGCTGCGACTTGAGCATCGGTGGCAGGCGGGCCGGCCGGGCCGGCGTAGGCGACGATGCTCATCGCAGGCGGGATCGTGGAGAGATCCGTCGTCCGTGGATCGATCGGCACGATCCCCACGATGACGTAGGTCTGCCGCCCGATGCCGTCGGTGAGGAAGCACTGGAGCCGGGTCGGGTAGGAGCGCGTTCCGGCGACAGGCGCGACGCTCTGCGCTATCGCGTCCGTCGTGACCGACTCCGGCACGAAGTAGGCGACTTTGCCGTTCGGCGCGTCCGTGACCGTGACGAGACCGTTCGCGACCGTGAGGTCCAGCGCCGGACCCGCCGTGTAGGCGTGGAAGAACTCGGCACCGGGCACATGGGAGGCGTCGAGCGGCACCGGCGCGCCCGTCGCCGGATCGATGAACTGGACGCCGAAGCTCCAGTAATTGCCCTTGAACCGATACTGCGGAACGATCGGCGTTCCGCCCGGCTGAGCGTACCCCGGGCTGGTGGCGGTCGGCATCTCAGCCGCTCACCCCGAGCGCCGCGTCGTAGATCTTGCCGAGATCGACCTTGGCACGCCCAGCGACCTTGACGAGTTTCGGGCTGTTCTCGGGCAGCATGTCCCTGTAGGCGCTGGCCCAATAAGCCCGCACCGCGGGCGTGCCGGCGTCGACCGTGGCCTGCCACGCCTTCGCCTGGTCGTCCGTCATGGCCGACAAAAGCTGGGAGCCGGTCACCTGACGCGGCCCAGGCAACGAAGCCTCGCTCATCAATGCCGGCACTGGATCACCCGTCTTCAGCGTCTGCGCGGTCGCTCCGGCGCCATAGGCCGCGACAGGATCGGTGATTACCCCGTTGTCATGCGTCGCGATGACCACGCCGCCCTTTACGATGATCTGCATGGGTCAGGCCTATTGCGTGATGAAGGAGTTATGGTTTCCGACCGTGTTAACGGCCGGGCTCGCAGCGCCCGTACTGCCCGTAGCACTACCACCTGTTACATATATATTTGACGTAACGTCGGCGAGATAACCGAACGTACCATTAGCCGATCCGCTTATAGTATTCAGTGCAGAGATTGTGGAGCCATTGATAGCTTGAAATCCTATCGCTGAGTTTGCATATGAATTAGCTCCATCAGCTTTGATAAAACTCTTGTCATTCGCTGCTGCACCATTCTGACTCTGGTATAAAACTGCACTAGGACCACAGTTAACAGAGCTTGCGCCCGCGCTAGACACAGCATTACCCGCCGCGCACTTCGAGATGATCGAGGTTCCCGATGCCAGAGACTGATCCATGTAGATGGAAGCCGCACCACTCGCGTTGACGTTGTTGCCCCCGTTGCCGAAGGCGTTTAGGGTCACGGACCCGACTATCCGTCCGCCCTCCTCTACTGACCATCCGCTGCCGAGGCACCCGTACACGCTACAGTTCTGGGGCTGCAAAAACCCGTTCTGGGTCACCAGAATACCGCGCCCGCCGGCCGCTCCGACCGTCACGTTGGTTAGGGCCACGATTCCGTTCTGGACGGTGATGAGATCGCCGCTCAAGCCCGTTCCCGTCGTTGTGTCGCCGGACACGAGGACATTGGTTATGCCGCCGAGCGAGCCGCCGAAAACAATGCCGCCGCCACCCGTGCAGAGCAATTCGGAACCGTAGATAGCCCGCATGAGCGTTATGTTGCTGGCGCGATCATTTCCCCTCGCGGTCGAGCTGTTGCCGCTTGCCGCGAAGCTGTTGGGGACGGGAGACGATGCTTTGAGTGCGGCTCCTTGGATAAAGATCCTGTTGCCGTTAGGATGGCTGAGGTTGATCGTTGTGCTGGCCGCTGCGGTAATCTGACCGCTTGGCAGATTGAACGTCACGGACCCTGTGGTGGTGATCGTAAAGGCCGATACCCACGCGAAAGCTGCGGCGAGGGTAGCAAAGTCCGTGCCGATCGTCTTGGTGACGGCGGTGGTGATGATGAAGTTGTTGGTGATGACAGTAGTGACGTCGGAAGCGACGGGGCCGTTCACGGACCATGCGCCACCGGAGGTTCGGACGAGCGGAACGAAGCCGGAGAGATCACCAGGGATCGGGACGCCACCACCCTGCTTGACGATGGCCGACACCGCGCCGCCATTGACCGCAAGCGTCGGAGATGCTGCCGACGTGTTGGCGTTGCCGATGGAAACCAGGATCTCCATGCCGGTCGGCAGGGAGGCCGGCGCCGGGGTCAGCGATACCGCATAGGCATTGGTGCCGGTCGCGGTGCCGTACTCCCATTGGCCGGACTGCACGCCCGTCGGCACGTTGGGCAGCGTCACCAAGATGAAGGGAGCGCCCGGATATGGGGCGATGTTGCCCTGCGTGACCGTGGTCTGCCCATAGGCCACGGTGACGACGTAGAAGCCGACCGTACCGGCGGCGGGAGGCGGTGTGGTCTGAGAGCCTGCCGTCGCGGCCACGCCCGCGTTGATCGTCAGCGCCACCGCCCCCTTGCGGGTGGTGTTGTCGGCCGTTCCGGCACCTCCCGGTCCCTGGAACTGCACGGCGGGGTTCGCGGCGTTGTAGTAGGGGCGCACCACCGCGCCCGTGTCCACGTCCTGGTACTGCGCCTGGATGAGGTAGTTGATGGCGTAGTTGACGGTGGTAGGCGGCGTGAAGGTCAGCGTCGTGGGGTCGAGCGCGATGCCCTGCTTGACGATCGTGTGGAGCGTGTCGGCCGGGAGCGAGGACCACGCGCTCGCCTCAAGACTCGCCTGCTGAAAGATCGTGCCCGGCCCGACCGTGGCGGACAGCGACGCGGGCGCCGTCGGCGCGACCGCGAAACCGGACAGGGCTGTGGAACTGCCCAGGATCGCCCCCGCCAGCGCGGCATCGCCCACCATGGCGAACTGCCCCAAGCGGAGGATGTCGGTTTCGAGCGGGGTCTGTCCCGCGAGAACGGTCGGGCGGTCCATGAGCGGTCCTTGTGGGGACGGCCCTGGCGGCAAGCGCCCGGTGGCCTCGGATCAACGGAGGGAGACGATGGGGGGGACTGGCAGTCTTCTCGCCACAGTGCGCGACGAGTCAGTTCTGGATCGCGACCCAAGCGGTGACGCCAGCGCCCACCGTGCGGTGGACGGTAGCGTAGATCTCGGCGTCGCTCACCAGGCTCTGTTCTTGGCTGATGTCCGCGTAGGTGATGGTGCCGATCCCATAACCGCCGACCGGGGAGCCGTAGCCCGCCACCAAGGGGATAGATGGAGACTGAGGCCGGAACGCCGTGATGAAGACCTGATAGGGGTAGGACAGCGAGCCCCAGCGCCCCGCGCCGGGACGAGCCGTGATGGGGTTCGACCGAACGCCGTACCCTTCGGCGCCGCGGCCGTAGCCGCCGCCCGTCGATCCGTAGCCGCCGACCCGCGGCGCCACCGGATTGCCGCCCCCATAGGCGAGGTTCGGGGCGCCGTAGCCGCCGACATCGCCCGTATTCCACATTTCGAGGATCACCGGATGCCGCCCGGTGAGGTCGTACAGCGCCCTGTCGATGGCGGCCCGCGTGACGCGAGGCCGGAAGATCTCGGCCGTGTAGCGTGCAAGCCAGGACGCGTCCGACTCGTTTGGGCGCCGAAGAAACCGCGGGCCAAAAAACCCGAAGGCATCGACATCAAGCAGCCAGCCCGTCGTATCGGCCCGCCGCGTGCCGGCCCGCACAGTCATACCCTGCGCACGCACCCACGCGAGCCCGTCCGCGAGCCCTCCAAGAACCGCGTTCGCCACGGGCGCCAACGGCCGGTTCTGAGCCGTGTAGAGCGAGAAATCGGAAATCCACCCGCCGGGGATGAGCGAGCGGAGCCGCGCCAGCATCCCGGCCGAGTCGGTGCCGAGCGCCACGCTACGAGATCACCAGCGCGCCGGCCTTCGGCGTGGTTTGCGCCGTGCCGGGAATGTCCACCGTGCCGCCGTTGAGCGTGTAGGATAGCGGCACGATTTCGGCCACACCGGGCACTCCCGGCAGGATGGTCGGAACTCCTTCGACGAGCGATGAAATGGCGAAATAGCCCACGGTCGCGCCTTGCCCGAGACCGTTGATGTAGAGCGCGATGGCGGCCGTGGCTTTGGCCCGCACGGTCGGCCCGTCGTAACCGGGCAGGATCGCGAGTTGCATGAACACGTTGATCGAAAGCTGCACGGCCGCGTAGACCCCGACCCGGATGCCGGCCGCCCGCACGGCGTTGACGGTCGACTGTGCCGCCGCGAGCAGCGCGGCGGAGATGTTCCCCGAGCCGTCGTCCACGATGACAGAGCACATTCCGGGGTCGACCGTGCCGTTGAGGTCCTGATTTTCGAGGACCACGGCGGTCATGCCGACCTTGAGGTTGGCAACCGCCGATTGAATCGCCG
>CAXSEO010000226.1:0-5114 GCA_964235525.1 uncultured Sphingomonas sp.
AGCCAGATCGAGGAGTTCATCCGCGATTACAACGGCGAAGGGATCCAGCACCTCGCGCTGACGACGGAGGACATCTTCACCACCGTCGAGAAGCTGCGCGAGCGCGGCGTCCGGTTGCAAGACACGATCGAGACCTATTACGAGCTGGTCGACAAGCGCGTGCCCGGGCATGGTGAAGACCTTGAGCGGCTCAAGCGCAACCGCATCCTGATCGACGGCGATGTGGCGGACGAGGGCATCCTGCTGCAGATCTTCACCGAAAACATGGTCGGACCAATCTTCTTCGAGATCATCCAGCGCAAGGGTAACGAAGGGTTCGGCAACGGCAACTTTCAGGCGCTGTATGAGTCGATCGAGCTGGATCAGATCAGGCGCGGGGTGATCACGGTCGACGCGTAATGATCCTCTCCCGCTTGCGGGAGAGGGAGAGGGAGAGGCGCGAAGCGACGAGGGTGAGGGCATGTCAGCCAACGCGGCGAAGCGCGGTCGCGCAGGTCAGACCCTCACCCAACCCTCTCCCGCAAGCGGGAGAGGGCCAATAAGGAGAGGCTTCGATGCTCGGTTCACCCGGCAACTACCTCCCCGGCTTCGCCAACCATCATTCCACCGAAGCCGTCCTCGGCGCGCTCCCCGTCGGCCGCAACTCGCCGCAGCATGTCCCCTTCGGTCTGTACGCCGAGCAGCTGTCGGGCACCGCCTTCACCGCCCCGCGCAGCGAGAATCGCAGGTCGTGGCTCTACCGCCTGCGCCCGACCGCCAACCACCCCGCGTTCACGCGCTACGCGGGCGTGCCGCTCCTCAGGTCGGCTCCGTTCGACGAGGTGCCACCCTCCCCCAACCGCCTGCGCTGGGACCCGCTGCCCTGGCCCGACGCGCCGACCGACTGGCTGGACGGGCTGGTCAGCTATGGCGGCACGGGCAGCGTCGCGGAGCAGAGCGGGGTCGGCATCCACCTCTACGCCGCAACCGCCGACATGGCGCGCGCGTTCTTCTCCGCTGACGGAGAGCTGCTGATCGTCCCCGAACAGGGGCGGCTGCGGATCGATACTGAACTGGGTCAAATCGACCTCGTGCCGCTCCAGATCGCGCTGATCCCGCGCGGCCTGCGCTTCCGCGTGTCGCTCCCCGACGGGCGGGCGCGGGGGTATGTTCTCGAGAACTACGGCGCGCTATTCCGCCTCCCCGACCTCGGCCCGATCGGCGCGAACGGACTCGCCAACCCGCGTGACTTCGAGACGCCGGTTGCCTGGTTCGAGGACCGCGACGGCCCTTGCGAGGTGGTGCAGAAGTTCCAGGGCGGCTTGTGGACCACAACGCTCGACCATTCCCCATTCGACGTCGTCGCCTGGCACGGCAATCTCGCGCCGTGCCGCTATGACCTCACCCGCTTCAACACCATCAACTCCGTCTCCTTCGACCATCCCGACCCGTCGATCTTCACCGTGCTGACCTCGCCGAGCAACACGCCCGGCACCGCGAATTGCGACTTCGTGATTTTTCCGCCGCGCTGGATGGTGGCGGAGCGCACGTTCCGCCCGCCCTGGTTCCACCGCAACGTGATGAGCGAGTTCATGGGCCTTATCACCGGCGCGTACGACGCCAAGGAGGGCGGCTTCGCGCCCGGCGGCGCGTCGCTCCACAACCAGATGAACGGCCACGGCCCCGATCAGGCGAGCTATGAAAAGGCGGTCGCGGCGGACCTCAAGCCGGTCAAGATCGAGAACACGATGGCATTCATGTTCGAGACCCGCCACGTCGTCCGCCCGACCAAGTGGGCGATCGAGACCCCGACGATGCAGCTGGACTATGACGAGGTGTGGACCGGGTTCGCCAAGGCGAAGCTGCCGTGACGGCGATCGACGATACGCACGACGCGGGGCTAAGGTGCTGGGTGCCGGGCGCGGACGGGCACCCGGACTTCCCGGTGCAGAACCTGCCCTTCGGCATCTTCTCGCCGCCGGGCGGAGCGGCGCGCGCGGGGGTGGCGATCGGCGACATGATCCTCGACCTCGCGGACGCGGCCCCGTGGCTGCCCGAAACGGCGGCGCGGACGCTCGATCACAAGACGCTCAACGCGCTGTTCGCGCTCCCGAGTTCGGACCGCGTGGCATTGCGGCGACGCTTGTCGACGCTGCTGACCACCGACGCGCACCGCGCGGAGATCGAGCCGCTGCTGTTCCCTGCCGCCGAGTGCGCGATGCACCTGCCGTGCGCGATCGGGGACTACACCGACTTCTACGTCGGCATCCACCACGCGACCAATATCGGCCGTCAGTTCCGCCCCGACCAGCCGCTGCTGCCCAACTATAAGTGGGTGCCGATCGGCTATCACGGTCGCGCCTCGTCCGTGCGCCCGTCGGGAGTGCCGGTCCGCCGCCCGGTTGGCCAGCGAAAGGCGCCCGACACGGACGCGCCGACCGTCGGCCCGTCGCAGCGGCTCGATTACGAGCTTGAGCTGGGAGTCTGGATCGGGCGCGGCAACGAGCTGGGCAAAGCAATCCCGATCGGCGAGGCGGGCGAGCACATCGCGGGCTTCTGCCTGCTCAACGACTGGTCCGCGCGCGATCTGCAGGCATGGGAGTATCAGCCGCTCGGCCCCTTCCTCGCCAAAAACTTCCAGACCAGCGTCTCGCCCTGGGTCGTCACCGCCGAGGCGCTCGCCCCGTTCCGCGTCGCGCAGCCGCCCCGGCTGGAGGGCGATCCGCGCCCGTTGCCATATTTGTGGGACGAGCGCGACCAGGCGCACGGCGCGCTCGGCCTGGAGCTGGAAGTGCACCTGTCGAGCGCGGCGATGCGCGAGGCTGGGGACGCGCCCGCCCGGCTCAGTCGCGGCCCGGCGACCAATATGTATTGGACGGTGGCGCAGATCGTCACGCATCACGCCTCTAACGGCTGCAATCTTCAGCCGGGCGACCTGCTCGGCACCGGCACGATCTCGGGCCCGGAGGAGGGCAGTTTCGGTAGCCTGATCGAGATCAGCGGAGGCGGCAAGCAACCGCTGACGCTGCCAACTGGCGAGACGCGCAGCTTCCTTGCGGACGAGGACGAACTGACCTTGAGCGCGCGGGCGAGCGCGGAAGGGTTCGCCTCTGTCGGCTTCGGTGAGTGCCGCGCGGTCGTGCTGCCCGCGCGCGCATGATTTTGCACGGCTACTGGCGGTTGGCACGTCGTACCGCGTCCGCATCGCGCTCAGTATGAAGGGCCTCGCCTACGAGCAAGCCGCGGTAAACCTGCTCGCGGGCGATCAGCGCGGCGAGGCATATCACGCGCTCAACCCACAGGCGCTCGTCCCCGCACTGGAGGTGGATGCGCTCGTGCTCACGCGTAAGCCGGCGATCCTCGAATGGCTTGAGGAACGCTATCCCGCGCCGCCCCTGCTGCCCGCCGACGCGACCGCCCGCGCGCTGCCCGCCGTCGCCGCCGCTCACCCCACTCGTCAACCCGACGCGCGCGCGTGAGCGACGCGCGTGTGTTCGCAACGCCCGCTGGGGTAGGGCTCGGCCCGCTCGCCACGATCGCGGACGGGGCGGCGCGCAATTATGTGCTCCAGCTGCGCGCCGGGCGGTTCCACGGCTTCGTGGTGCGGCGAGGCGAGGCCGCATGGGGCTATGTCGACCGCTGCCCGCATGCCGGGGTGCCGCTCGCGCCGCGGCTCGACGAATACCTCACGCCTTCGGGGGAGCTGATCGCCTGTTCGTGGCACGGCGCGCTGTTTCGGGTGGAGGACGGCGTGTGCGTCGGCGGACCGTGCGCGGGCGCGCGGCTGATGCCGTGGCCGGTCGCGGTCATCGACGGCGAGCTGGTGACGGCTTAGCCGTTCATGGCGTGTAGCCGGACGCCGCGCTAAGCCACCAACGTGAAAGCCTTTCTCCTCGCGCTCGCTGCCGCGCTCTCCTCGCCCGCCGCCGCGCAACCCCCAGCGCACGTCCAGACCGCCGCCGAAGCGATCGCGCAGGACGCGGGCGAGGTCGCTCGCCTCTATGCCATCCCGCCCGCCGAGGCGGCGCAGCGGTTGCGCGCGCAGGAGGAGCTGGTCGCGACCACCACTCGCCTCGCCGAGACGTATCGCGACCGGCTGGCGAGCATCGTGCTGCAACAGCGCCCCGACTTCCGTCTCGTCGTCCTGCTCACCGGCGACGCCCCCGAGCCCGACCAGTCGGTCGTCGCAGGCGGGCTCACCGTCCCGATCACCTTCCGCACCGGCGCGTCCGCCACGCGCGACCAGCTGCTCGCCGCGCTGACCGCGCACCAGACCGAGCTGCGCGCCGCCTTTGCCTACCCACCCGCGATGGGCGTCGATCCGCGCGGGGGCACGTTGGCGGTGATGCTCACCGCCCAGCAGCTCGGCGCGGAGGACGCCGCTGCCGTCGAGGCGCGGCTGTCGGGACTCGCGGGCGTGCCCGTCCGCGTCCGCCCGCTCGACCGCGAGGCGGACAGCGCGGCGGCGGGGGGCGGCGCGCGGGTGGAGGGCGATGTAGGCGGTCGCCGCTATGTCTGCACCGCCGGGTTTGTCGTGACCGACGGCCAGCGCACCGGCATCGCCACCGCCGCGCACTGTCCGGACGAGCTGAGCCTGGTCGACGCGGACGGCCACCAGACGCCGCTGCCGTTCCTCGGACAATGGGGCTGGGGCTATCAGGACGTGCAGATCAACCTCAGCGCGGACGCGCTCGCACCGCTGTTCTACGCCGACACCGCCAAGACGCTCGCCCGCCCGGTCGAGACCTGGCGCAACCGCGCCGCGACGATCGCGGGCGATATCGTCTGCCATCGTGGCGAGCGCACCGGCTATTCGTGCGCGGAGGTGGAGCTGACCGACTTCGCGCCGTCGGGCGAGCTGTGCGGCGGCGCGTGCCTGCCGCGCTGGGTGACGGTGGCGGGGCCGAACTGCCGCGGTGGCGACAGCGGCGCGCCCGTGTTCGCGGGCACGGTCGCGTTCGGGATCGTCAAGGGCGCGAGCTATCGCGCGGACGGGGCGTGCGGGTTCTACTACTACATGTCGACGGACTACCTGCCCGAGGGGTGGTCGCTCGCCTACCAGCACGGCCCGACGCCGCTTGCCGCGCCCGACGCTGGCCGATAGCCTGATGGTGTCCAGTCTGGAGATGCCGATG
>CAXSEO010000227.1:0-5081 GCA_964235525.1 uncultured Sphingomonas sp.
CGCCGAAGCTACACCACGCGGTGGGACACGATCGATATGTCAGCGTTCTGGGAGTTCGCGCCTGGTGGCTTGCACCAGCTGTCAACTATCCTCGCGCAAGGGCACGCTTAGGTCCGTTTTCCACTAATGCAGCCATTTTGATTGGCCGGATGAGACCTGCGTCCCATTTCCCTCCCATGGGCAAGCAGGGTGCTCCCCCGCTCACCACTCCCGCATCGCGCAGTCCGGACCGCGCCAGATCGGGTTGCGCCAGCCCGCGCCCGCGGCCCCCGCCGCCGCTCGCACGCGGTCCTCGTCGATCTCGATGCCGAGCCCAGGCCCTTCCAGCACCGCCACCATCCCGTCGCTGACCGCGAATATCGCCGGGTCGACCAGGTAGGTCAACAGGTCGTTGCCGCCGACGTTATAGTGGATGCCGATCGACATTTCCTGGATGACATGGTTGGGCGTCGACGCGCCGATCTGGAGGCAGGCGGCAAGCGCCAGCGGGCCGAGCGGGCAGTGCGGCGCGACCGCGACGTCGTGCGCCTCCGCCATCGCCGCGATGCGGCGGCATTCGGAGATGCCGCCCGCGTGGCTCAGGTCCGGCTGGATGATGTCGACGCAGTTGGCCGCGAACACGCGCGCGAAGTCCCAGCGCGAGTGGAGCCGCTCGCCCAGCGCGATCGGAATGTGGGTCTGCGCGGCGATCTGGGCGATGCCGTCGAGATGCTCGGACAGCAGCGGCTCCTCGATGAACAGCGGCCGCAGCGGCTCGACCGCGGCGGCGAGCTGTTTGGCCATCGGCCGGTGGACGCGGCCGTGGAAGTCGAGCCCGACATCGACGCCCTCCGCCTGCACCGCCGCGACCCGCTCCACCGTCTCGGCCAGCGCCCTGGGGCTGTCGAGCCAGCCCAAGTCGGCGGTGGCGTTCATCTTCACCGCGCGGAAGCCCTGCTCGCGGCGCGCGCGCGCGGCGTCCGCGACCTCGTGCGGGCGGTCGCCGCCGATCCAGGCGTACACCGGCACCGCGTCGCGCACCCGCCCGCCGAGCAGCTGCCACACCGGCACGCCCAGCGCGCGCGCCTTGAGGTCCCACAACGCCTGGTCGAGCCCCGACAGCGCGCTCATCAACACCGGGCCGCCGCGATAGAAGCCGCCGCGATAGGCGATCTGCCAGATATCCTCGATCCGCTCGGGGTCGTGCGCGATGAAGCGATCGCGCAGCGACGCAAACGCGCCCTCGACCGCCTCGCCATGCCCTTCGAGGCTCGCCTCGCCCCAGCCGACGCGCGCGTCGTCGGTTTCCACGCGCACGAACAGCCAGCGCGGGGGGACGGCGAAGGTCTCAATCCGGGCGATGCGCGACATGGGAGGCTCCTTTGGCGCGTCGTCTGAACCGGCTTGGGCGCAGTCGCAAGCGGCTGGACGCGCGCGGGGCGGATGCGGCATGGCGGCTGGGTGACACGCTTCGACGGTCCATTCATCGCGATCGACTGGGGCACCACCAACCGGCGCGCCTACCGCATCGAGGCGGGCGAGGTGTGCGCGCGCGAGGCGGACGCGTGCGGTGTGACCGCGATCGCGCCCGGTGGGTTCGAGGTCGAAGCGCGCGCGATCCGCGAGCGGCTCGGCGACCTGCCGCTGCTGATGGCGGGGATGGTCGGCGCGAACATCGGCTGGTCGCACGCGCCCTATGTTGCCGCCCCGGCGGGGATGGCGGCGCTCGCCGCCGCCCTGACCTGGGTCGACGGGCGCGCCGCGATCGTGCCGGGGGTGTCGTGGATTGGCGAGGGACGCAGCGACGTGATGCGGGGCGAGGAGGTGCAGCTGCTCGGCGCGGTCGCGGCCGGGCTCGCCCCCGCCGACGGGCTGCTCTGCCATCCGGGCACGCATTGCAAATGGGCAACGATAGTGTCGGGGCGGATCGCGCGCTTCGCCACCGCGATGACGGGCGAGCTGTTCGCGCTGCTCCGCGCGCACGGCGTGCTCGCCCCGCAGTTGGGCGGCGAGGCGGTAGTGGGCGCGGCGTTCTTCGACGGCGTGGAAGAAGCACGCCACCGCGACCTGACCGCGTCGCTGTTCGGCATCCGCGCAGCCAAGCTGCTCGGCCTGCGCGACGACGCCGATGCCGCCTCGTACCTGAGCGGGCTGCTGATCGGCAGCGACGTTGCCGCACGGCTGCGCGAGGAGGACACGAGCGTCACCGTGATCGGCGATCCCCGGCTTGGCTCCCTCTACGCCGCCGCCGTCGAGGCGCATGGCCGAAGCGTGCGGATCGTCGACGGCGAGGCCGCGTTCGTGGCGGGGATCACACAGCTGGCGGGACTGATCGGATGACGCACCGCGACCGTTTCGACGCCGCACTCGCGCGCTGCCCGCTGGTCGCGATCCTGCGCGGGGTCAGGCCCGACGAGGTGGAGGCGATCGGCGACGCGCTGGTCGAGGCCGGGTTCGCGTTGATCGAGGTGCCGATGAACTCGCCCGACCCGCTCGACAGCGTGGCTCGGCTGGCACGGCGGCTGGGCGCGGAAGTGGTGGTCGGCGCGGGCACGGTGCTGCGCGCCGACGATGTCGCGCGGGTGGCGGAGGCGGGTGGCGCGGTGGTGATCTCGCCCAACATGAACCCGGGCGTGATCGCCGCAACGGTTCGCGCCGGGCTGGTCTCGCTGCCAGGGGTATCGACCCCGACCGAGGCGTTCGCCGCGCTCGACGCGGGCGCGCATGCCATTAAGCTGTTTCCCGCCGAGGGCTCGTCCCCCGTGATCCTGAAGGCGATGCGCGCGGTGCTCCCGCCCGGCACGCGGGTGCTGCCGGTGGGCGGCGTCACGCCCGAGCTGATGCCCCCCTGGCGCGAGGCGGGCGCGGCGGGCTTCGGGCTGGGGTCGGCGCTCTACAAGCCGGAAATGGACGCGGCGGAGGTGGGCGCGCGGGCGCGGGCGTTCGTGGCGGCGCTGGGGTAGCGCCTGATTCGATCAGGTAAGACTACTTGTTCCCCGGCGAAGGCCGGGGCCCAGTCAAGGTACGTTGGTAAGGAAGGTCGTTCGCCCACAACGGTCAACGTGACTGGGCCCCGGCCTTCGCCGGGAACGCTTTTTCATCAGTTGATCATACTTTAAGTCTGGCGCGCTGACGATCGTCAGCTCGCCCGCGCGATCCCGGTCAGGATCACCGGCCCGGTCGGCTTGCCGGTCGGCGAGCCCTCGACCGGCTCCACCGACACCGCCAGCGTCGCGCCGGGGGTGAGCTTCGCCGTCACGTCGGACGGAGGAGAGAGGCGGCGCGGCGCGGCGGGGTCGACCAGCCCCAGCGCGAGCGGCGTCCCATCCGCGATCACCCACAGCTCGGCGGAGCGGCCGGGCGTGCTCAGCCCGGCGGCGGCAAGCGTCAGGCGGTTAGACCCACGGTCGACCACCACCGTCACCACTGCGCGGCTCTCGGTGCCCGACAGCATCGCCAGTAATGGCGCGGGGGCAGGCGCGACCGCGCGCGGCGGCGGCGGGACGGCCCGCGTGGCCGGGCGGAGCGCGACGACGCCCAGCACCAGCGCGGCCGCCGCCGCGATGCCCGTCGCCACCCGCCAGCGCCACACCTCCCCCGTGTCGTTGGCGGGCAGGGACGCGGCGATCGATCGCCATAGCCACGCCGGCGGCTCCACCGCCTCGCCCGCGACCAGCCCCGCCGCGCGCGCGCGCCAGCGCTCCGCCAGCGCGGCGAATACCGGGTCCTCCGTCTCGCGCCGCGCCGCCGCCCCGCGCTCGGGCGCATCGAGCAGGCCGAACGCGACCTCCGCCGCCAGCAGCTCGTCATCTTCGGGCACGTTGCGCGCGTCCGTCATTCGAGGCACGCCCTGAGCTTGATCAGCGCGCGGCGGATGCGGCTCTTGATCGTGCCCAGCGGCGCGCCGGTCCGCGTCGCGAGCTCGCCATAGCTGGACCCTTCGAGGAACCCGGCGCGGATCAGCCGCGCGTCACCGGCGGTGAGTTCCTCCATGCAGCGTAGCAACCGCGCCTCCTCGCCCTGCCGCTCCAGCGTCGCGGAGGCGAGCGGCGCGGGGTCGGCGACCTCGGCGGCGGCGTCGAGCACGAACGGCGCGGGCGCGCGCTGGCGGCGCAGCTGGTCCACCGCCTGATTGCGCGCCACTGTCTGCAGCCACGCCATCGCGCTTCCCCGCTCGGGGTCGAACGAGGCGGCGCGTCGCCAGATCGTGATATAAGTCTCCTGCACCGCTTCTTCCGCCTGGGTCCTCTCCCAGCAGATACGTGACGCGACGCCCAACAGCTTCGCGGCGGTGCGCCGATAGAGCGACTCGAACGCAGCGCGGTCGCCCGTGCCGACCCGTCGCAACAGCTCGGCAAGCTCCGCCCGGTCGCGCTCGGCGGCACCGATGCTGACGGGCGCGGTGGTGGACAGGCGACCTCTCCCTCTTCCCTCGCCGTTACCGAAACAATGCCCGCGCGCAAGCGCCGCCGGCGTGCATCCGCGCCCACTCGACTGACGTATGTCAAAGCGCCGTTCATTCGCGCGGCCACCCATGAGAAGGACCCAGCTGATGACGTTCAACATTCGTGCCGCGATCGCGGCCACGGCGCTGTTCAGCCTCGCCCCGGCGCTGACCGCCGCGTCCGCCAACCCCCGCGTCGGCGGCGCGGCGATGTACCCGACCAAGAATATCGTCGAGAACGCGGTCAACTCCAAGGACCACACCACGCTGGTCGCGGCGGTGAAGGCGGCGGGTCTGGTGGCGCCGTTGCAGGGCCCCGGGCCGTTGACCGTGTTCGCGCCGACCAACGCGGCGTTCAACGCGCTGCCGCCGGGCACGGTGACGACGCTGCTGCAGCCGCAGAACAAGGGCCAGTTGACCTCGGTGCTGACCTATCACGTCGTGCCCGGCCGCCTGGACTTCACGGCGCTCAGCGCGCTGATCACGCAGGGCGGCGGGACGGCCATGCTCAAGACGCTCAACGGCGCTACGCTGACCGCGCAGATGAACGGGCCGCGCAACATCGTGCTGACGGACGCCAAGGGCGGTGTCGCGCACATCACGACGTATGACGTGTATCAGTCCAACGGCGTGATCCAGGTGATCGACAAGGTCCTGC
>CAXSEO010000228.1:0-5075 GCA_964235525.1 uncultured Sphingomonas sp.
CCAAGCGAAGTGCATTCTCGCCGCCGAGATCCTGAAGACACTCGACGACCGGCGATGGTCGACGCGCAAGGCCGAGGAAGCCACAGGCGTCAATCACGCCGATTTCGCCCGCATCCGCCGCGTCAATATTGGCCGGTTCAGCCTTGAGCGTCTGATGATGATCCTCGGCACGCTCGGCCAGGAGGTCGAGCTGTCCGTGCAGGTCAGGCGACGGGCCCAGGCATCGGCACCGGTTCCGGTGCATCCGTAACTCCGGACGAGCAAAGGAGTGATGCAGAGCAGAAATATACTCTTGTGGACGTATTGTTCACAAACCTAATAAATCTACATTCGGATAAGACTGACTTGTCTAAAAGTTGTATATAAAGATTTCACGCTCATAATCGACATGCTTACTGAAAAACTCGCTTCGAGTGACAAGATGACTGAATTCGGAGCAAACCGCTATTGAAAGAAGCTTTTCGCCTACTTTAATGATGCGATCAGCTTCGTCGCGTGAAACGACCCTGCCGTGACTCGGTGGATTGGCAAACGGTGTGAGAAGTTGTTTCAAAGCTGTCGCGGCTTGGGCCATCAACAGTCGTCGGGATTTCAGGCGAGCCGTGAAGGCGATGATTGTCCAGGCCCGACGTGGGGTCACGACATAGAACGGGCAGGATAGCACGGTAGCTTCGCGGAATAGTATTGATCTTCTTATTCATGCAACCATTGATCAATGAATCGTCTCAGGATCGATGGACGCGGTCACAGGAAGCACGACGTCCTCGGGAAACTGTCCGCCTACTCGGAGGAAGTGCTCCCAGGTCGCGCGGCCACGCGCGCTGACCGTCAGGTGCCCCGAGCCAGCAGGGTCGGGTTCGAGGAGACCCAACCTGACCAGGGAACCGACAGAACCGGCGCCGATCACCCTGTCTCGTTCGAAGCCATCCACCACGAGCCGCCAGCCCTGGGTTCCGCGTTCGGTGACGGCGGGCTCGAGATGGCCGGGGCGCGGCTCGTCCCCGTGTCGCCCGAAGGTGAACAGGCAGCAGGACCAGAACGCGCTTCGGGGACGGGGAGGGATGAGCGCCCAATCCAGAGGTCCATCGGACGGAAGCTGAACCGACGCGTTCGGTGTCGAACTGTCTTGCGCGTCGGCAAAACCTTGCCGGTAGGCACGCTCCAGGGCTCGGGCGATGGCACCTGCGGTGTCGACGGCACGACCGTATTTCCGGTCGTAGCTATAGCGACGCGAGATCGAAACGTGGCGGACGCGCAATCAAGGGTCACTTCCGACGCACATTAGCTGAGACTGGAGGCGGGCTCCGACGCACGCTCCGTGAGACTGGGCGCGCGATCGGTGAGACGGACGCGAGATCATCCGGGCCGACGCAGAATGCGTGAGACGGATCAGGTCGGAAGCCCGGCGGCCCGCATCTGGTCCAGGAGTTCGACGGCCCGAGCGGCATCGAGCTCCCCTCGAAGCAGGCGCCGAACCTCGCCGGGCTTGGCGTCGAACTGGTCGACCAGGCTGCGCAGGTCGTAGCCGTTCCGAGTGAGCCGGGGCTCGAGATCGTCGAGCTGGCGCGACAGCACCGCCTCGATCATGTCGACGTCGACCGGCTTGGCACCCAGCTCGTAGGCGGCTTCGAAGGCGCGCACGAGGTGGCGCCCGATCTGAAGCGGGGTCTTCAGCTTGGCGGCGAGCAGGGTCGCAGCGGCGTCGGTCAGTACGTCGGCCTGCTCCACGCCCTCCTGCAGCGAGGCCTTCATCACCCAATCGATGTAGTCGCGCTGCCGGTCGCGCAGCCCGCCGAACTCGAAGACCGTGGTGCGGTCGCCGACCTCCTCCATCTTGGGTCGCCGGAGGTCGTTCCTCAGCTTGGGATGGCCGACCAGCACGATCGACAGCTGTCCGCCGCCCTCCGCCACGAGTTCGATCAGCCGCTTGAGCGCCGTCAGCGTCTTGGGATGGAGGTCGTGGGCATCGTCGATGAACAGCGCCACGGGCTTCTTGGCGCGCCGGAACAGCTCCTGCAGGTCGCGCTCGCGGCGCTCGGACTGGCTGGAGATGCGGACCGTCTTCTCCGGCGTCAGGTCGTAGAACAGGGCCGCCAGCAGGAGCGGCACGGTGATCTTGGCCTTGTCGACCGACAGCGAGCGCGACACGATCACCCGCCCGTCCCGTTCGAGGTCGGCGCGCAGGCGGCGCGACAGGACGGTCTTGCCCGAGCCGATGATCGCCGTCACGGCGATGAGGCGACCACCCATGATGGCGGCGCGGATGTCGCGCGCGACCTGGGCATGGTGCTCGGTCTCGAAGAAGCCGGCGTCGGTGGGCGGCCGCGCCAGGCCGTAGAAGCGCATCACCTCGGTGAGCATCAGCCGACCCCTCCCCTGCGCCCGGGCGGAAAGCGCTCGCGCACGGCCGCCAGGATCTCGGGGCGGGCCAGCGTCCGCGTCAGCAGGGCATCAATGAAGGCGCGGTCCTCGTCCGACAGCCTGGCGAGCGGCAGCCGGATCTCGTCGGCGATGGCCCGCCGGGCGGCGAGCGGGGTTGCGAAGGCCAGATCTCCGAAGGGGTCCGGGCCGCGGAACGGGCGCACCGGGACGACGGGCTGCGGTCCGACAGCCGTCATGACGACGTCGGTCTCGCCGGTCAGCGCCGCCCGCGGCAGCACGAGCCGCTTCGCCAGGTCGTCCACCCGGTCGGCGTTGGCTTCGCGCCGGCTCTTGCGGTGCTTGCGGTAGCGGTGCAGCGGGATCGGGCCGCCGACCGGCAGGAAGGGGCCGGAACGCTGCTCCCCGAACTCGACCCAGAGCTCCTGGTCGAAGAGCCCCCACCACACCACGACCGTCTCGCCGGCGAACTCCGGGTCGACCTCGTATGTGACGCCGGCGATCGTCATGCGGCAGTCCAGGGCGACGGCCCGTCGCTCGGGCTCGCGGGCGAAAGCACAGAACCGCTCCCAGACGCACATCTCGCGCACGCCGTCGGCGGGCAAGTGTGCCAACCAGTCGTCCATGCGGCTGTGCGGCTCGGCGCGGTGGTCGCCACGGTTGTAGCTGTCGATGAAGCGCGCCAGCCAGCGGTTGGCCTCTGCCTCGGTCTCGGGCTGGTGGAAGTGGTACAGGGTCTCGTGGGCGTCCTTCACGGTGCGGAAGGGTCGCTCCACCTTGCCCTTGGAGCGGGCCGTGGTGCGCCGGCCGTCCGACCCGGCCGGCATGTGCGCCATCACCTCGATGCCGAGGCTCTCCATCACGCGCTTGAACACCGCCGACTTCGTGACCGGGCCGTTGTCGAGGTAGAGGGCGGACGGGATGCCGTGGAACGGGCTGGCGTCGGGCCCGTCGGAAGCGCCCTTGCGCGACATGGCGTTGAACAGGAAGCGGAGTGCGCTTTCCACGTCCTCGCCGTAGACGCATCGGTACTCCTGGTAGGCGACGCCGGACCGGTCGTCGACGACGCTGAACAGCATCAGCGTGGGGGCGCCCGACCGGTCGGGGTCGACCCAGGGCGGCGTCTTGAGCTGCTTGAGGTCCGACGGGCTCATATCGAAATGCCAGAGCGCGTTCGCGTGCTCGGCCTGGAAGCGGACGGCGGGCGGCTCGCGCACCATGCGGGCGTGATCGTAGCCGAGGCGCCGGAGATGCCGGTTGAGGGTGGAGGCGGTGAGCCGGTCCGGCTGCAGTTTCTCGAGGCCGTCGGGTGTTTCGACGCCGTGCCGGGTGAGCAGATCCAGGATGCGCACCGTCGACAGGTGGCGGCCCTTGCGGTTCAAGGTGCGCAGCTTCATGGCCGCGACGATCTCGCACCAGCGCTCGATTTCGGAGGCGGGCATCAGCCGCGGCCGGCCCCGGTCGGCGCGACGCGCGTCCCGCGGGCGTCGCTCGCCGCGCAACAGGCGGTACAGGGTCGCCCGGCTGACGGCGTAGATCTCGGCGGTGGATCGGATCAGAGACGTCCGCTCGGAGTGACGGGCCGGGAGCGCCGCGAGACGTCGGCGGAGGGTCGCCAGCGCCTCGGCCGGGACGGCACCCCCGGCCGGCATCACGCGGCGCCGGACTGGTGGGGCGAAGAAGGCGCAGCTCCCCTCGTGTCCCTGCCCAGGGCAGCCCTGCCGTCCAGCACCGCCTGGCCCGGAGCTTTGGGCGTGCCGTCCCCGTTCACGTAGGCGTAGAGCGTGGTGGTGGTGACACCGAGACGCTTGGCAACGTCGACGGCGATCGCCTTGGGATCGGCCATGGCGGCCATGGCCATGGTCAGGGTTGCGCGATCCATCTTGCGGGGACGCCCACCCATGCGCCCCCGCGCCCGTGCTGCGGCCAAGCCGGCCGTGGTGCGCTCGGCGATCAGCTCGCGCTCGAACTCGGCGAAGGCGGCGAAGATGCCGAAGGCGAGCCTGCCGTTGGCCGTGGTGGTGTCGATCTGGGCGCCGGCGCCGGCCAGCACCTTGAGGCCGACGCCGCGCAGGCGCAGGTCCTCGGCCGTGGTGATCAGATGCCGGAGGTCGCGGCCGAGGCGATCGAGCTTCCAGAGCACCAAGGTGTTGCCGGGCTGGAGGGCCTTCAGGCATGCCAGCAAGCCGGGCCGGGCATCGTGTCGACCGGACGCGAGATCCTGGTAGATGCGCTCCTCTGCAACGCCGGCGGCGAGCATCGCGTCGCGCTGAGGGGCGAGCGTCTGGCTGCCGTCGCTTTTCGAGACCCGGACGTAGCCGATGAGCATGGGCACTCTGATGTCTCAGGAAAGATGCAGCACAGCCTGCAAGCTTGCGGTCATTTCCGCAACGGGTTTTCTCGCGTTCCGAGAGTTCCGTTCAGATCCTCACGACCAGCACCAGAAAACCGACCGTTTTCCTTGTACCCGTGCCGCGGACGACGAAGGTCCGAGCGGCACGAGAAGCACCGCCGGGCTGCCGACCTGATCCGTCTCACGCATTCTGCGTCGGCCCGGATGATCTCGCGTCCGTCTCACCGATTATGCGCCCAGTCTCACGGAACGTGCGTCGGAGCTCGTCTCCAGTCTCAGCTAATGTGCGTCGAAAGTGACCCTTGATTGCGCGTCCGCCACGTTTCGATTGCGCGCTGCTATA
>CAXSEO010000229.1:0-5074 GCA_964235525.1 uncultured Sphingomonas sp.
TCCCTCACATCGGGATAGCTTAGCCTCCTGTCCAGAAAACCGGCACCACCTCAGACCATCGGAGGTTCTGCGCTGTTCGGGTTCGGCTGACACGAACGGCTCAACCCGGATGGACATCCGGCCCAGCATCGTGGTCGCCGGTGCAGGCGCGCAGGACGCATCTCGAAGCGAGCGTCGACATCGGAAGTCGGAAAAGGGGGTGGCCGCCGACGCGCGAAATCAGTTCGCTGCATGGAACTGCTCCGCCAGTTATCAGGCCAACCAGTTCTCGACAGTCAGGCCGCGTACGCGCTCGAACTCGGCCGTGTTCGCCGTAACCAGCGTGGCGCCCACCGCATAGGCGTGGGCCGCGATCAGCAAGTCATTCGGGCCGATCGGCTTTCCCGCGTCCTCCAGCTCGGCTCTGATGCCCGCGTACTCGGTGTCCGCCGGAACGTCGAGAGGCAGGATGTCGAGCGCAGCCAGGATGGCCTCGACCTGAGCGAGCAGCTTAGCCGACCCCTTCTTGGCGCAACCGTAGCGCAACTCCGCCGCGGTGATAATGCTCACGACGAGTCCGTCAGCACCAAGGTCGACAATTTTGTCGTAGACGGCGCCCTGCGGATTTCGGACGAGGTCGGAGACGATATTGGTGTCGAGCATGTACCGCTTCGCGGTCACAGATCTACGCTCCTGAGCGGCAAGAGGGTAGCATCGATCTGCTCGGGAAACTGGTCTTGGGGCGCAAGGGGCTGCAAGCCTCTCAGGATCGTGAGCAGGTCGGCCTTGGGCTCTGGTTCGATGATCAGCTTGTCTCCCTCCTTATGGATCAGGACACGGCTGCCGGTGAACTCGAACTCGGCGGGGATACGGATGGCCTGACTGCGGTTGTTGCGGAACAGCTTGGCCTCCCGCACACCCGTTGCTGAAAGCGATCGCGCCACGAGACACTCCTTGCATATGCCATGTATATACATGTCGGCTCTCGCCATGGCAAGCGAAGGAAGCCCGAAGGCGGGCAGTGCTCGACCGTCCATCGCATCGAATGCTCCTGCCGCTGCGCAAGCTCGAACGAAGGCGACGGGGCGGCGCTCCTGCGAACGGAGCTGGAAGGCTTCGATCCGAGATGTAGGCGAAAGCCCTTGCCGACCCGGTTCGCGTTATGTTCAATACGGGTCGAAGGAGGTCGCGACCATGAAGATGAAGGATGCGATGCGGGGCTACGATTACGAGATGCTGCTGGTGGACGCCCTGAACGATACCACGCTCTCCACGTCGAGGCGTTTGCTGGCGGGGGCGGTCGTCGGCGAGGGGCTCGACACTGCGTATTTCGCCACGTGCGAGCTGCTCGAAGCCTTTGTCGAACTCGAGGCGGACGTGCGGAGGGGCGAGCGCCACGGGCAAGGCTTCCTTTCGCTCGAGGAGGTCCTGCAGGCGAAGAACCCGCTCCAAATGCGTCTGTGGTATCTGGTGCACGAGGCGGCGATCCCGCAGGTGATGACGGATCTCGCATGGCTGAAGAGCCTTGCTTACCAGCGGGGTAAATCGGCTGCCCTGCTGCGCGAGCAGCGACTGCCGTTCCATTACACCCCGGCGCGTGACCTAGTGGAAGGCCCGACCGCGGCGGACTGGATGCTGCAGGTCACGGAGCGCGGTTGACGAGAACCGTCTCGTCCTATGCCACCAGGGCGAGAACTGTCTCCGGGAGCTGCGGCTCACGTCGCGACACGCGGAACGGCTGGACGGAGTTCCCGGTGCGGACGACGAACTGGTCGACGCCGGTGTTCTCCCGCAGCTGGACCGCGACGGCGTAGGCATTCTCGAACGAGGCTAAGCTACGTCGTCCGGACGATGGACTAACGACCATTTTGATATCCTTCGGGTAACATGCCCCGGGCAAGCGACGTCGCCGCGAGGCGCCGTTCATGGATTGCGAAGCGTCGCCGGTATATTGGGGCCGGGACCGTTGTTACGTTCCCGGCCTCGTCTCCGCCTTTGTGGGCGCGACTGAGGGGCCCTCGTTCGTTAAAAGCGACAGCAGTTCATCCTCACTGCCTTGCGCCCTTGTATCCATGGCTATTCGATAGCCCTGAACTGTCGAAATGTTGAGGCACCGACATCGCTCGCTGCTCATGGCAACCGAGCGATCAGTTCCGGGTCGTCTAAAGCACCCAAGTCGGCTGCCTCGCCCTTCCTGTCGATATAGCGTGCTCTCCATGGATCGAACGTCGGCACACCAGCCGCCACGAAATGCTCGACGTCGCGGCTTACCACGACGAGGTTGTTGACCGCTGCCGCGGCGGCGATGAACAGGTCGGGCTGGCCGAAGGTATGGCCGCGCTTGCGCCCACTTTCCAGGAGCAATCGCCAGCGCAGTATCACTTCCTCGCTGATCTCGACGACGCGATTGACGAAAAGGGGGCGGATCGAAGTCTCGAGCCAGTCGCCGAGCTCGGCGCGCCGCGCTGGATCATCCAGCCTCTCGATCCCGAAACGGATTTCCGCGAAGGTGACGGTCGAGACGAACAGCAGTTCTTCCGGCTGTGCCTCGAGAAACCAAACGACCTGCGGCTCCGGCCGGAGTCGTCGCAGCTCGGAGAGGACGTTGGTGTCCAGCAGGAATCCGATCATGAGCCGGCCTTACAGCTCGACGTCGCGCACGGGTCCGCTTGCCGAAACTCGTTCGAAATCCACGCCGTCGAGCGGTGCGGCCCGCAGCGCGCGAACGAGGCGCTCACCCGTGTGACGGGCGACGCCCCGGTCGTAGGTCGCCGCGTCGAGCACGACCACGGCGTCGCGACCATGCACCGTCACCCGCTGGGGTCCCTGCTCGCGCGCGCGCCGGACGACTTCGCTGAACCGAGCCTTGGCGTCCTGAAGCCGCCAGTTGGGGCCGGAGCCATCATCGGCCTCGGGATGACGCACCTGATTGGACATACCCATTCCTATTCTAGTCAGTCTGACCAGTTACGCTCGCAGCCACGCCTGTTCAAGATGGCTTTCGTCCTCACCTTGGCATGATCGGGCCGCTAAGTTAGGCCGAGTTCGTCCGGCGTGACGGCGCGCACCATCCAGCGCTCGCCCCGAAAACGGCGCAGCAGGTCCGAGGCCGCTGGTATGCGACCCAGCACCATCCGGACGTGCCGCTCGGCGACGACCCTGGTCGGCACGGCGCGACCCTGTTCGCCAAGGGCGGGGCCGAAGCGGCGCTCCGCCTCGAACAAGGCGAACGCGTTGTGCCGAAAGACAAGATGCGCCGACGTGGGCACCCAGCTGCAAGGTGCGAGCAGCCACTGATGGAGCGACAGATACAGCTCGGCTGGCCCGCCGAAACGGCGGGCGGAAAGGTCGGCCAAGTCCTCGGCCTCGGGCACCGTCACGGGCCACCAGTTCGGTGTCGTGAAGCCCGCTGTCCAATCAGCCGCGACGGGCACGCGGCGACAGTCCTCCTCGAGGTGTTGAAATCCAACCGCCTCGGTCGACACCATGGTGCCGTCGGCGTTTCGGATAACAGGCCCGAACACCGCGACGGCCTCGGCGACGCCTTCGCGGTGATGCCGTAGCGCGCGATGGAGAAAGTGGCAGAACGCGGCCTTCGACCCGTCAAGCCAGTCGTGGACTGGATGATAGTCCTGCCAGCAACCACCGAAGCGTCGGGCCGAGGAGCGCGCATGGTCGAGGGGGTTCATGGTACCGCCCTTCGATGGGACGAGGTGGCGTTACCCGGTTCCTGCGCGATCGCGAGAAGGATCGCTTCGAGCCCGTCCGACAGGCCGGACTCGGTTGCCCAGGGGTCAAGGTCGGCGGGCGCGCCGCGCGGCAGAAGCGGACGGTATAGCGCCCAAGCGCGCCGCGCATGCGCCATCGGCAGCGGGCCGGACCGCCAGGCATGATCGCCGCTCGCACGCATCTGCTTGGCATGGGCGGCGAGCTTGGCGACGGCGATCGGATGCTCGCCGGTGCGCAGAGCACCGACGAACAATCGAAGCGCGTCGTGGAGGTGCGGTTCGGGGGGCCGGTTCCGGTACGCTTTGAACTGGCCAACCTCCAGCCTACCGATGCCCGCCCCATCGGCTACACGACGTAGCTCCACCGTTGCGACGCGTTCGTCAGCCTCGCGGAGCGATAGGATGTGCGTGTCGCCGCGTCGGCACTGGTCGTAATAGCCGCCGACGCAATGCTGGAGAATGTCGCCTTCAAGGACGAGGTCGTCAGCGCTGGTCAGCGGGACGACGGCGTAGCGACCGTCGGGGGTCGCCCAAGGCGCGCAACAGGCCGGCCACCCCGGTCGATCGGCCTTGTGCTCGTGGCGCATGGCGGCGGCGCAGGCGGCGCGCCGGTGCCAGACCGCTACGGCCTCGGTGAACGCGGCGGTGCCACGTTGCCCGACCACGGCCTGGCGCAGCCCCGCCAGGAAGCGGCGCCGTGCGGGCGATGCCAGCAGTGACGTGGGCACCTCCAGCCCATGTAGGAAGCGAGCGACCTCGGAATGGCCCGCCAGCCCAAGCGCCGCAGCGCGCTCGGCGGCGAGCGGCTGGAGGACGTCCTCACGCAGCGCGCTGATCGCATCGGTCGTTTGCGCATCCGGGCCGAGCAAGCCGGGAGCGAGTAGGTCGCGTTTGCTTGCCTTGCGCCACGGTGATGTCAGCCATGCGGAGCCGGTCGGCCACTTGGCCAAGGGCGTGTCGTGGGCGACCAGCTCCACGACCGCCTTCACGCAATCGTCGTAAGCGCCAAGGGTGTCGGCGGCGGACCGGGCGTCGCGGAGGCAGCGGAGCTGCGCTGTGGTGACACCCAGGCGGGTGGCCAGAACCGGCGAAAGCGGCTCGCCGCGGTCGATCGTGTCGGTCAGTGCGGGCTCGCACAACACGGAGGCAACCGCGCCATAGGCGTCGAGCGCCTGACGGCGGCGATGCAGCCGAGTTGATCGGTCGGGGAGGCCAACCCGGTCCGGAGCCAATGCCCAGAGCGCTACCGGGGTGAGGCCCGCGTGCAGGTGACCGTCGCATGCGAGGTCGCGCCGCGTGACCCGGGTGAAGTGGGTGGCTGCAAGCGCGGAAACGCGATCGGTAATCGCGCGAATTGCAGTGCCGAC
>CAXSEO010000230.1:0-5068 GCA_964235525.1 uncultured Sphingomonas sp.
CGGTCGATTTCACCAACACGCTGATCATCCTGACCTCCAACCTCGGTTCGCAATATCTCGCGAGCCTGGGCGAGGACGACCCGGTCGAGAAGGTCGAGCCGCAGGTGATGGACATCGTCCGCGCGCATTTCCGGCCCGAGTTCCTCAACCGGTTGGACGAGGTGATCCTGTTCCACCGGCTGGGGCAGGCGCACATGGCCCCGATCGTTGACCTGCAGGTGTCGCGCGTCGACAAGCTGCTCGCCGACCGCAAGATCGTGCTGGAGTTGACCGACGCGGCGCGCGCGTGGCTGGGGCGGGTCGGGTACGACCCGGTGTACGGCGCGCGGCCGCTGCGGCGCGCGGTGCAGCGCTACCTGCAGGACCCGCTCGCGGAGGCGATCCTCCGCGGCGAGGTGAAGGACGGCGCGACGGTGAAGGTGGACGAGGGTGACGGCAGGCTGGTGCTGGCGGTCGCATAATCGACCGCGGAACGAGAAAGGGCGGCCCCTCCCGGAGCCGCCCTTTCGCCGTTCCCAATACCCCGCCCGCGTCAGAACTTGAAGTTCGCGCCCGCGCGGAAGAAGCGCCCGACGATCCCGCTCTGGGTCCAGGTCGGGTTGTAGTTCACCGCCGCGTAATTCGCCGGGTTGAGCGGGGCGGAGGCGTCGAACAGGTTGAGGACGTTGACATAGAAGGTGAACTTCTCGTTGACCCGGATCTGCCCGACCAGATCGACGTCGACATAGCCCTTGGTGTGGCAGAACGAGTTCCCCAGCGACGGGTCGTACAGCTGCGTGTCGCAGGTCAGCGCGCCCGCACCGTTCTGGTCCTCCGCGACCGTCTTGTAGCCGCTGACATAGTAAACCGTGCCGCTGAGCGACAGCGGGCCGACCTCGGCCGTGTTCTGCCAGTTGGCGCGCCAGCGCGGCGTGCCCGCGCCCGACGACAGGATATACGGAGCCTGCGTGCCGACATAATGCTGGGTCGCGCAGTTCGGGTCGGTATTGTCGGTGCAGGGGCGGAAGTTGTATTTGAGGATTTCTGTCCCCTCCAGCGCGCTGGTGAACTTGACGCCCGCCACCGGCCGCAGATGCGCGATCACCGACAGGTCGATGCCTGAGGTCAGCAGCGACGCCGCGTTCTCGTACGGCGAGTTGACGATCAGCACCTTGCGGATCGCGTTGGGGGCGAGCGGGTCGGGGTCGTCAAGCGTCACCGAATAGCCGGCGGGCAACGTCGTCCCAGCGTAATAAGCCGAGATCGCCTGCCCGGCGAGCGGACCGCCGGTGATCACCTGCGTCTTGCGGATGTTGTAGTAATCCGCCGTCAGGCTGAGCCAGCCGAGCGGCTGAACCACCGCACCGCCAGTGAAGCTGCGCGACAGCTCGGGCTTCAGCGCGGGGTTGGACGCGGTGTTGTACCCGAACGCATAGGACTTGACATAGGCGTCGTTGTTGTGTGCCGCGATCACCGAAGCGGGCGGGGTGGCGGTGGTGTAGCCGATCACCGCGCCGTTGAACGACTCGGCGAAGCTCGGCGCGCGGAAGCCTTGCGAATAGGTGCCGCGCAGGGCCAACTGGCGGAAGGGTGTGAACTTCGCACCTACCTTGGGCGAGAAGCGGCTGAACCCGTCCGAATAATGATCATACCGGCCCGAGGCATCGAGCTCGAGTTGCTTGAGCACCGGCGCGTTGATCTCGAAGAAGCCGGCCTCCACCGTACGGCGGCCCGAGGCGGTGACCGCGTTCAGCCCCAAAAATGCGTTGCCGACATTCGCGTTGGGGTTGTTGAGCACCTCACGCCGCACCGATCCGCCGATGCCGAGCTGGAGCGGCCCGCCGGGCAGCTGGAACAGCGCCTTGGTCACCACCGCCTGCGCCATCCCCAGCTCGCTGCGCGCACGCGCGACGACGGTGGGCGACACCTGCGCGAGCACCGCCGGCGTGTTGAGCGACGGGTTAAGGAAATTGTACGTCCCGTTGTTGATCGCCGAGGTCAGCCCGGCGATGTTGAGGTAGCCGGTGCTGGTGTTGGTCAGCACGCTGCTCGCATAGCTCGCGTCAACCGAGTAGCTCCACCCGTCGCCGAACTTGCCCGCGACCCCGCCCGCGGCGCGGTACAGGTTGTTCTTGGTCAGCTGGTTCTGCGGCAGGTCGCCGAACGAATAGGACAGCTGCGCGCCCAGCCCCTCGCCCGCATACGGGTCCTGCGGGTTGATCTGGCCGTTGGCGAGCAGCGCGGGCAAGACGATGTTGCGGGTGTTGATCGGGTTCTGCTGGCGGACCGATTGTGGCGCGAAGGTGGAGAACACGTCGCTGTGGTAATAGGTGCCGGTCAGATAGGCCTGCGCGGTACCGATATTGGCGGTCAGGCGCGCCGTCGCGCCATAGCGGGTCTGTTCGGGCTGGATGGTGTCGTAGAGAGCCTGGTTCTGTTCACAAAAAGCGCCCGTGGCGTCTTTGCGGGTGATCTGCCCCGTCGCGCATCCCGACGGGTTGAGGATCAGCGTCGGCTGCCCAGCGACGGTGACGCCGCTGAAGATATTGCCCGGCGTGTAGGTGGCGGGGCGCACCACCGCGCTGGTGGTGCCGAACCGGGTGCCGAACCCGCCGAACGCGCCGATATTGTTGTCGTCGCCGCCGATCGAGGTCAGGTCGTTGGTGTTGTACGGAAAGCCCCGGTCCTTGGTGCCGATAAAGCCGTCATGCTCGTACTCGCCGGTGACATAGAAATTGAAATGCTGGGCGGACAGGTCGCCATAGCCCGCGCTCAGGATCGCGCGCTGCTCGCCGCCGTCGCCGCGCTCGGAGATGCCGCCTTCGACCGTGCCCTCGACGCCGTTGATCTGCTTGCGGGTGATGATGTTGACCACGCCGCCGATCGCGTCCGCGCCATAGGTGGAGGACGCACCGTCCTTGAGCACCTCGATGCGGTCGATCGAGCTCTTCTGGATCGAGTTGAGGTCGACGAACGCGCGCTGCCCGTCATCGGCGAACGGGTAATAGGTCGTGCGGATGCCGTCGATCAGCACCAGCGTCGAGTTCACGGTCAGCCCGCGCAGCGACACGCCCGCCGAACCCGATCCGAACCCGGCGGAAAAGGCGGTCGGGATCGAGCCGCTATTGTCCGCCGAGATCGAGCGAACCGCGTCCGCGACGTTGGTGATGCCCGACCGCTGAAGGGACTCGGAGGTCAGCACGGTGACCGGCGAAGGCGTCTCGGTGTCGGTGCGGCGGAACAGCGTGCCGGTGACGACCACGTCGCCCCCCTGCGCCTCATCCCCGGACGGGCTGGTCGCGGTGCCGGACGTGCGCTGATCCTGGATCGCGGCGGTGCCCGGGGTCTGCGGCTGGTTCGGGTTCGCGCCCGGAGCCTTGTCCTGCCCGGTGTCCTGCGCCACCGCGGGGCTGGCCAGCGAAACAAGCAGCGCCGCCGAGGAAACACCAATCAGCGCGCGCGTACGGCGAAAAGCGTGGAACACGGGACATCCTTTCATGGTCCGACTCGGGCGTCCGTCCGAGCGGGAGAACCTTGTCGATCGAGGGCGATCGCGATCCGCCTCTCGCTGCGGCGCGCTATCCGCTTATTGCGCTCGGGATAGAAGCCCGGCTTTCAGTGACCTGCCGCTTTCGCCGGCATGTGTCACAGAGATGCAACAGTGGTGAACGAGCTCAGCCCGGCCCGGCTCCCACCACCAGCAGCGGGTCGACGCGCGCCGCGCTCCAGCGCAGGCTCCAGTGCAGATGCGGCCCGGTCGCCCGGCCCGTCTTGCCCGAGTAAGCGACCAGCTGCCCCTGCCGGACATGCTCGCCCCGCCGGACCAGGATGCGCGACAGATGCAGCAGCGCGCTGTTCACGCCCATGCCGTGATCGAGCATCAGGAGGTTGCCCTCCAGCGTGAACGGCGCGTCGGCCGCGAGCACGACCACCCCATCGGCGGGCGCGACCACGGGCGTACCCTCGGGCACTGCGACGTCCGCGCCGCTGTGCGGATCACCCGCCTCGCCGTTCGCGTACACTCGCTGCGACCCGAACGCGGTGGATAGCCGCCCGGTCGCGGGCCAGCGGAAATGCTGTCGCCACCCTTGCGCGTCGGTGACGGTCGCGCGCGCGGCGACGATCCGCGCCAGCTCGGCCGGGCGGACGGCGGCGAACTCGGGCGCGGGAACCGGGTATTTGGGCAAGGTCGACAGCCGCGAGATCGGCCATGCGCGGGGCGTGACCTGCACGCTGGCGGTGAGGCGCGCGCCATCGGGCGTGGTGGCGGCAAGCAAATGCGGGCCGGGCGCGGCGTCACGGTCGAACCCAATCATGAAGCGCCCGTCCAGCGCGACCGCCACTAGCTTGTCGTCGAGCGTCAGCGTCGCGCCTGCCGGGGCGGTGCCGACCAGCAGCGCGCCTTGGCTCGCGTTCGCGGCGACCGCGATCCGCGCGCCCGGCTGCGCGGCGGCGGCGACGCTCACCGCCGCGAGCAGCGCCGCCGCGCGCCTCATGCCGAAGCCATCATCTCGGTCGCGATCGCGGCGCTGGCATAGGGCTCCTGCCGCAGGACGCTCCAGTAGCGGAGCTCCTCCATCGGGATGATCGCGCCCGAGCGCGCGCAGAAGACATGATCGCCCGGGGTCACAACGCGAAAGCCGTTGGCCATGTAGTAGAGCCGGGCGGGGCGGTTGGTGTTCGACATCAACATCGGCGGATCGCTCTTACAGGAGTTGCGGCTGCTCGGCCGCGCGCCGCTTGGCATAGCCACGCGGGGCGGCACGCTCAACGCCGCGCGCGCCGACCCCCTCCGAGCCGACCACGTCCGCATCGACGGTGCCGTCGCGGAATCGCAGGCTCAGCGCTGCCGCCGCGCGCGCCGCGCCCGCGCCCGCCATCACCGCTCCGCCCTCGCGCGCCGTGACCAGCGCATAGCCGCGGTCGAGCACGCCCATCGGGTTGAGCGCCTCGACCAGCTTCCACGTAGCGTCGAGCCGCCCGCGCGCCGCCTCGACCTGCCGCTCCAGTGTCGCCACCCGCAGCGCCCCCGCCGACCGGTCGAGCGCGCTCCGCTCCCGCGCGAGCCGCCGCTCGAGCGCGCGGTCCG
>CAXSEO010000231.1:0-5064 GCA_964235525.1 uncultured Sphingomonas sp.
CCGCCACCAGGTATAACGGTCGCCGCTTCGATTCGACGTACACCCGCCCGAGATACTCGCCGATCATCCCCAGCACGAACATCTGCACCGCGCCGAGGAACACCACCACCGCCATGGTCGAGGTCCAGCCTTGCACCGCGCTGCCCGACAGCCAGCCGATCGCGATATAGACGAACAACAGCAACGACACGCCCGTGAGCGCGAGCCCCGCATGGCTCGCAAACCGGAGCGGCGCGGTCGAGAAGCCCGTCACCGCGTCGAACGCCAGCCGCACCATCTTGCCGAGCGGATAGTTCGTCTCGCCCGCGTGCCGCTCCGCGCGGTCATAGGCGAACGGCACCTGACGGAAGCCGACCCACGCGACCATGCCGCGGATGAACCGCGCCTGTTCGGGGAGTGACAGGAACGCGTCGAGCGCGCGGCGGCTCATCAGCCGGAAATCGCCGGTGTCGAGCGGGATCGGCGTGTCCGTGACCCGGTCGAGCACGCGGTAGAACGCGGCGGCGGTCAACTTCTTGAAGAACGTCTCCCCTTCGCGCTGGCGGCGGACAGCGTAGACCACGTCCGCCGCCTGTTCACGCATTGCCGCGCGCATGTCGGCGAGCAACTCGGGCGGGTCCTGTAGGTCGGCGTCGATGATCAAGACCTGGTCGCCCGCGCACAGGTCGAGCCCGGCGGTGAGCGCGAGCTGGTGCCCGTGGTTGCGCGACAGGTTGATCGCGACGACGTGCGGGTCGGCGACGCTTAATCGCTGCATCGCCGCCCAGCTCCCGTCGCGCGAGCCGTCATTGACCAGCACGATCTCGTGGGCATCGCCTACCGCTGCGCGTGCCGCCGCCGACACCCGCGCGTGGAGGGTGTCCAGGCACGGCTCCTCGTTGTAGCAGGGAATGACGACGGACAGCGCGGGGCGGATCATGGGAGCTAGGGTGTAGCGGGGTGCCGCGCGCGCGTCACCCGCTACAGCCGTTCGACCACGTTCACCGCGTCCGTCGCGCGCAACGCCGCCATCAGCCGCATCAGGTGGTGCGCGTCGCGGACTTCCACGTCGATGGTGTTGGTGTGGAACACCGTGTCGCGGTTGTCGAGCCGCAGGTTGATGATGTTCGCCTTGTGCTGGCCGATCACGGTGGCGAGCACGCCGAGCGCGCCCGGCTCGTTCCTGACCTCCACCGAGATGCGCGCAACGCCGCCCTCGGCCTTGTCGCCCCAGGCGAGGTCGACCCAGTCCGCCCCGTCCGCGAGCGCGGGGTCGTCGAGCCGCGCGCAGCTGATCGCGTGGACCTCGATATCCGCATCCGGTCGCCTGAGGCCGACGATGCGGTCGCCCGGCACCGGGCGGCAACAGGCGGCGAGGTCGAACGCCACCCCGGGGGTCAGTCCCTTGATCGAGATCGGGCTCGCCTGCACGGGCAGCGCGCGCGCGACGTCCGCCCCCGCCGAGCCGGGCATCAGCGCCTCCATCACCGCTGCGTCCGGCAGCGTCCGGCGCGCGATGGCGCGCATCAGCGCCGCCTCGTCGGCGAGCTTCAGCCGGGTCAGCGCGTCCGCGAGCGCGTCCGCGCCGAGCACGGCGGGCAGCCGTGCGACGATGTCGTCGAACAGCTTGCGGCCGAGCTTCACCTGCTGCTCGCGCTCCTCGGCGCGCAGGTGGCGGCGGATCGCGGCCAGTGCCTTGCCGGTGATCGCGAAGCCGAGCCAGTTCGGCTGCGGCACCTGCGCCTTGGAGCGCAGGATCTGTACCTGATCGCCATTCTCCAGCACCGTCCTGAGCGGCACCACGCGCCCGTTGACCTTCGCGCCGACGGTCTGGTCGCCAAGGTCGGTGTGGACCGCATAGGCGAAGTCGATCGGCGTCGCGCCCTTGGGCAGCTGGATCAGCTCGCCCTTGGGGGTGAAGGCGAAGATGCGATCCTGGTACATCGCCATGCGGGTGTGTTCGAGCAATTCTTCCGGGCTCGACGCGGTTTCGAGAATCTCGACCAGATCGGCAATCCAGCTGTGCTGCGCGGCGGCGGACACCTTGTGCTGTTTGTAGGCCCAGTGCGCGGCGAGCCCGAACTCGGCCTCCGCGTGCATGTCGCGAGTCCTGATCTGAATCTCCACCCGCGTGTTCTCCGCGTGCATAACGCTGGTGTGGAGCGAGCGATAGCCGTTGCGTTTGGGGGTGGAGATATAATCCTTGAACCGGCCCGGCACCATCGGCCAGCGGCGGTGGACGATCCCCAGCGCGCGGTAGCAATCCTCCTCTTCCGGCACGGTCGCGCGAAACGCCATGATGTCGGATAGCTGCTCGAAGCTGATGTGGCGTTCCTGCATCTTGCGCCAGATGCTGTACGGATGCTTCTCGCGCCCGCTGATCTCCGCCTCGACGCCGTGGCGTGACAGCAGCGATTTCAGCCCCGAGCCGATCTTGGCGATGCGGTCACCGCCGCCCTCCTGAAGCTGCCGGAGCCGGCGAGTGATCCCCTCATACGCCTCGGGCTCGAGCTGCGCGAAGGCGAGCGTCTGCATCTCGCGCATGAACTCGTACATGCCGATCCGCTCGGCGAGCGGCGCGTAGATGTCCATCGTCTCGCGGGCGATGCGGCGGCGCTTGTCCGGGTTGGCGATGTGGTGGAGCGTCCGCATGTTGTGCAGCCGGTCGGCGAGCTTGACCAGCAGCACGCGGATGTCGTCGCTCATCGCCAGCAGGAACTTGCGGAGGTTTTCCGCCGCGCGCTCGTTTTCCGACTGCGCCTCGATCTTGCTGAGCTTGGTGACGCCGTCGACCAGTCGCGCCACCGACGCGCCGAACATGCGGGTGATCTGTTCGGGAGTGGCGACCGTGTCCTCGATCGTATCGTGGAGGATCGCGGTGGCGATTGTCTCGTCGTCGAGGTGAAGGTCGGTCAGGATGCCCGCCACCTCGATCGGGTGGCTGAAATACGGGTCGCCGCTGGCGCGCTTCTGCCCGCCATGCGCCTGCATCGAGAACACATAGGCGCGGTTGAGCATGGCCTCGTCGGCCTGCGGGTCATAATCGAGGACCCGGTCGACCAGTTCATATTGCCGCAGCACGCGACCCTGATGGGGCCGCGTGCCGCTGCTTGGCAACAGCTTTGTCCCGTGTCAGCGCGCCGCGACGGCGGTGGCGGGCGCAGGCTTCGCCTTGGCATTGCACCGGGCGAGCGCGTCGGCGTCGAAGCTCGCGCCGCCGGCGGAGAAGGCGCTGAGCTGACCGACGCGCCCGGCGACCAGCTGGCAGAGGACATCCGCGCGTTCGGGCGCGCGGTCGGCGACATAGGTCCCGCCCTGCAGCCGCCACGGCGTGTCGCGGGTCATCAGGCTGGACTTGGCGGGCGCGGCGGCCGGGGTCGCAGCGTAATAGCCCGTGGGCGCTGCCTGCGCGGCACCGGCGGCGATGACGAGTGCGAGCGGGGCGAGCGAGCGGGCGAGGGTGGTGAAAGTAGCCATGATGATCTCCTGTTCGCAAACTAGGTTGCGAATCGGGACCTAAGCTGATCAGTTGTCAGTTGCAACTCAAAACTTATATAGCGCTGCACGCCAACGCTTTTCTGGTGTAGGCTCCGGCAAAAGCGAGAGGATGACGATGGGCCACCTGCGTGAGCCGTTGCTGGAATGCAGCCTGCCCGCCGCGCTGGAGGCGATGGGGGAGCGCTGGTCGTTTCTGATCCTGCGCGCCGCGTTCAACGGCCTGGCGCATTTCGAGGAGTTCCAGGCCGAACTCGGCATCGCGCGCAACATCCTGTCCAATCGTCTGGGGCGGTTGGTGGAGCATGGCATCCTCAAGCGCGACCCGTTGCCCGATGACCGGCGCCGCATCCAGTATCGCCTGACCGACAAGGGCGCGGCGCTGCTGCCGACGATGACCGCGCTCCGCCAATGGGGCGAGCGGTGGGAGACGTGCGTCCCCGCTTTTCCCGTGCTGGTCGACGCGCGCGACCGCCGCCCGATCGAACAGGTCGCGGTGATCGCGCATGACGGGCGGGTGCTGGAGAAGAAGGACCTGCTCTGGGCGATGCCGGGCGACGTCGCGCAGGACGCGGAGCTGGCCGAGGCGGCGGAGTAGGGGGCGCAATGCCGTACACGAGCCGGTCCGCCGTCGACGTCGGGCAACTGCTGCAAAGTTATACACCGCGAAAAAGGGGGGCAACGGGGCAGAGCGCGCGGTCGGCTGACAGGTCAGCGACTTCGTCCGATACGCCCAAGGCAGGCCATAGCCGAAGCGATCTGCCAACCCTGCAAGCAAACATGATGAAGTAGGCTTCTGGCCCCCTCGCGTTGCGGAGTCTAACGGGATAGCTATTGGTGTCAGGACGACCGCTTGTGACACCTGCCCCGCCGCACTGCAGCCGCCCTACAGCAATGACGGTAGCTCATGCCGGCTGATTGGCTTCAAGCGCCCGTGCCATAACGTAGCCCGTTTACGAGAAGAGCGACCATCTGTCGCGCGTGCGTGGGATCGCCATCGTAGGCCGGCATACAAAGACTCGCGACGGCTTGAAGCAGATCATAGGGTTCGACATTGGCGTGCGTGTCGCCCGCAGCAGTCGCGGCCTCGAGCAAGGTACGCAGCGCGGGCACCAGGCGCTCATGGAAATACCCAGGCAGCGCCTCGAACGCCGGGTCGCCCGAATGCAGCGCAGCTGCAAGACCGCGTTTGGCGGCGATAAAGTCGACATATCGCTGCATCCACCACGCCAGCGCCTCGCCCGGTGCGTGCTCGGTGGCGAGGATCGGCGCGGCGTCGGCGCAAGCGTCGATCTCGCGTCGGAACACGGCCGCGATCAGGTCGGAACGTTGCGGAAAATGCCGGTACACGGTGCCGACGCCAACGCCCGCCTTGTTCGCAATCTCCCGCACTGGCGCGTCCACCCCCGAGGTCGCGAACACCGCCAGCGCCGCCTCAAGCAGCGAATCGATGTTCCTTCGCGCGTCGGCACGGACGGGCCGGAACGTCGGGGCGTCCCGAGCCGTGTCATCGCCTTTCCCGATCACTTGCGCGGCCATTGCCGAAATACTCCTCTTGCCAGAATGGAACCGGGTTCCATATAATGCGGA
>CAXSEO010000232.1:0-5064 GCA_964235525.1 uncultured Sphingomonas sp.
TGCCCCGCCGCGTAGCGCAGCTCATAGCTGGCGGTCGAAACCTGGTCGCTCGGCGCGCCGCGAAACACCTCGGTCGCCGCCGACAAGGGCGCGCCGCGCTTCACCGTCTTGAGCACGAACGCATAGCCCGACTGCGTCAGCGTCCCCGCGCCCCAGTCACGCGAGACGAGCAGCGTGTCGTGGTCAAGCCAGGTCGTGTCCTGCTTCGATTTGGGCAGGTGGAAGCCGCCGTCGACGAACCGGCCCGCCACCAGGTCGAACTCGCGCAGCTCCACCGCGTCCTCGCCGCCTTCGGACAACTGAACCAGGCAGAAACGCTCTTCGGGCTGGAGGCAGGTATAGCCCTTCCACACCCACGTCTTGCCCTCCGCCTTGCCTAGCGCGTCGAGGTCGAGCAGCGTGGTCCAGCGCGGCGCGGGGTTGGCGTAGTCCGCCTCCGTCGTCCAGCGCCACAGCCCGTGCGGATGCTCGGCGTCGCGCCAGAAGTTGAGGATTCGCCCGCCGACCTGTTCGGGTGCGGGGATGCGGTCCTTGGCGGAGGCGATCGCCAATGCTTCGCTGTAAAAGGTCTGGTAGCGCGGGTCGTTCTGCAAACGCGGCAGCGTGCGCGCGTTCTCCGCCTCGACCCAGGCGAGCGGCTTCGCGCCGTCCTTGTCCTCGAGCCACAAATAGGGATCGGTGTCGGTCATCCGCGCCGTCTGCGCCGCGACCGGCCCCGCCGCAAGCGCCAACGCCGTCGCCAGCGCCCGTGTAATGCCCCGCATATCCGCTCCTCCCGATGTCGCGTGGAACGTGCAACGGGGCGAAGGCGCGCGCAACCCGTTCCCCTCCGCGTCAAGCGCGCTATGGCGGGCCGACATGACCGACGGCCTGCCCCACCCCCGCCGCTATCTCGCCATCGCCGCGATGTCGTTCGCATCCGCGCTGGTGGTGATCGACGGCGGCGTCGCCAATGTCGCGCTGCCGACGATCGCGCGCGACCTGCACGTCGCGCAAAGCTCGGTGGTGTCGATCGTCACCGTCTATCAGGTAATGCTGGTGATGCTGCTGCTCCCCTTCTCCGGGCTGGGCGAGCGGTTCGGGCTCAAGCGCACGTTCCAGGGCGGGCAGATCCTGTTCACGGTGGCGACGCTGCTGTGCTTCTTCGCCAAGAGCCTGCCGTTCCTGCTCATCGTCCGCGCGGCGCAGGCGATCGGCGCGGCGGGGGTGCTGAGTGTCGGGTCGGCGCTGATCCGGCAGATCTACCCGTCGACGCAGCTCGGGCGCGGGCTGGGCATCAACTCGGTGGTGGTGACGTCCTCGGCGGCGGCCGCGCCGACGATCGGCGGGCTGGTGCTCAAGTTCGCGCCCTGGCCGTGGGTGTTCGCGAGCGCGATCCCGTTCGCGATGCTGAGCCTGGCGTTCGGGCGCGCGCTGCCCAACCCCGCGCCGCGCCAGGCGACGTTCGACACCGTCGGCGCGATCATGTGCGCGGCGATGTTCGGGCTGGTGAGCGGCGGGCTGGAAGGCATGGTGCACGGCGACAGTCCCGTGGTGTCCGCCGCGATCGTGCTGGCGGGCGTGCTGCTCGGCATCCGCTTCGTCCGCCGCGAGCGGGGGCAGGACAGCCCGATCCTGCCGGTCGACCTGCTCGTGCGCCCGGTGCTGGCCTTGTCCGCGTTCGGCGGCTTCGTCGCCTTCACCGCGTCGATGACGCTGCTCATCTCCACCCCGTTCCGGCTGGAGGCGGCGGGGTTCAGCGCCACGACGATCGGCGCGTGCATCGCGCCTTGGCCGACGACCAACATGGTGGTCGCGCCACTGGCGGGCGCGCTGTCGGACCGGATCCCGGCGGGCATCCTCGGCGGCGTTGGCATGGTGGTCTCGATCATCGCGCTGCTGCTGCTCGCCGCCCTGCCCGCGCACCCGACCCCGTTCGACGTGGCGTGGCGGATGGCGCTGTGCGGATCGGGCTTCGGGACGTTTCTCCCGCCCAACGCGCGGCTGATCATCGGCAGCGCCCCGCGCGAGCGGGCGGCGGCGGCGGGCGGGCTCGTCTCCACCGTGCGCCTCGCTGGGCAGACCACCGGCGCGACGCTGGTCGCCGCGCTGCTCGCGATCGGCGTCGGCGCTGGGCGCACTCCGGCGCTGGTCGCGGCGGTGTTCGCGCTGGTCGCGGGGCTGTGCAGCCTAGCGCGGCTCCGCCCGTCGATGCGCGACCCGAGCCTCACCGAGACGCGCGAGGATGTGCCGACGCTCAAGACCTCGCGGTTGGGCTAGGCGGCACAGGTTAGAACACCGCCTTCGCCTCCGCTTCGCCCATCATCGCCTGACGCACCAGCGGGAGCGGCGGGCCGCCATAGCTCAGCAGCTGGTCGTGGAACGCGCGCCAGCCGGCGCGCCCGCCATGCGTCGCCGTCCAGTCGGCGCGCAGGCGTCGGATCATCAGCTTGCCCATCGTGTAGCTGAGGTAGAGCGGGTCGTACGTTCCGCGCGCCGCCTGCTGCCGCGCGGTGCCCTCATCCTGATAGCATTGCTCGACGAACAGCCGCTCCGACTGCGCCTGCGTCATGCCCTTCGCGTGCAGGCCGATCGCGGACAGGAAGCGGCAGTCGCGCAGCAGCGCCTCCGACAGCTGGCCGATATGCGTTTCCGCGTCGCCGTTGTTCAGCCCCGCTTCCCACATCATATCCTCAGCGTAATGCGCCCACCCTTCCGCGAACGCATAGCCGACGAACAGCTGCCCGAACTTGGACGGCGAGCGGTTGGCGTGGAGAAACTGGACGAAATGCCCCGGCATCACCTCATGCACGGTGGTGAACAGGAGGTTGCCATAGCCGGGCACGAACGCATCCTGCACCGCCCTGGTCCAGGTCGGGTCGGGCGGGCTGATGTAATAGACCGACGGCACGCCTTTGTCGTACGGCCCGGGCGGGTCGATGTAGGCCGAGTTCTGCCGGTTGTAGGGTGGGCTTTCCTCGACCAGCGCCGCCTCCGTGCCCGGGATCGAAACGAGATCGTGGCTGACGACGAACTGGCGTAGCGTCGGCAGCATCACACGCGCCGCCGCGACCGGGCCGCCGTCCGCCTTGTGCGCGCCCATCTTCGCGGTGCAGTCGGGGATTGACGCACCTGGCGCGTAGGTCGCGCACGCTGCGGTCAGTGCGTCGCGGTTACGCTTGAGGTCCGCGCGGCCGACCGCCTCCAGCTGGTCGAGCGGCGTGTCGACCGCCTCCGTCGCCGCCAGCATCCGCGAGAACCGCGCCGGACCGAGCACGAACGACCCGGTCGCGGGCTGCGCCTTGATCCACGTCGCGAGCTCGCGCATCGCGCGCGACGCATCTGCCGCCGCGCGGTCGAATTCGGCGTTGAGCGCCGGGTCCTTGACGCTCGCGAACGCCTGCTTCGCATCCGCGCCGTAGAAGTCCGCAAAGCCGTCGAACGCTTTTCCGCCATAGCTGACGAAGCTGGCGGGCAGCGGCGTCTTCAGGTTCGCGCGGATGTTCGCCGCCGCGCGCGGCACCTGCCGGAACATCGCCGCCAGCGCGTGCATCCGCGTCGCGGGCGGCGCGTAGGTGCGCGCGATGTAAACGTTCGGGTCCAGCCCGCCGTCGACATAATAGGCCGGATTGGTGTGCGGCCGGTCGGCTTCCTCAAGCCAGAACAGCTTACCCTCGACCACCTTCATCAGGTACAGCCGCTCGAACCGCTCCTGCGGCGTGAGCCCGGCGAGCGGGAACGCGCGCGCTTGCGTCAGCGTCGCATGAAAGAGGTCCGCCTGGCGCTTCAGCCCCGCGTCGCTCCAATCGGGCAGTTGGCCGTCGAAATCGTGCCGTCCTTCATACACCGCCGTCGCCGGGTCGAGCCGGAAGTAGCGCTCGACGAACCGGTCGCGAAACGCCGCCCAGCTCTGCGCGGTCGCTTGCGGGGCTGGCCGCGCGGGTGCAGCTCCCGTCGCGCTCAGCGCCAGCGCCGCGCTCGCCAGCAAGGTCCATCCGCGCATCTGTTCTCTCCGAATCGGGCGGAGCCATGCTGGCAGCCTGCGCGCCCTTGCGCCAGCGCCGGGAACAGCCGCGCGCCCACGCGGTTACACACCCGCCATCCTGGAGACATGACCATGCCGACCATCAAGACCCGCGACGGGACCGACCTGTACGTCAAGGACTGGGGCGCCGGCCGCCCGGTGGTCCTGCTCCACGGCTGGCCGCTCAACGCGGACATGTGGGACGCGCAGGCGATGGCGCTGGCCGAGGCTGGCTTTCGCGCGATCGCGTACGACCGGCGCGGCTTCGGGCGGTCGGGGCAGCCGTGGAACGGCTATGATTACGACACGCTGTCCGACGACCTCGCCGACGTCATGGCCGCGACCGGCGCGACGGCCGACGCCACCATCGTCGGTTTCTCGATGGGCGGCGGCGAGGTCGCCCGCTACATGAGCAGACACGGCGGCAAGGGCGTGGTCGGCGCGGCGCTGGTCGCCTCGGTCGTGCCGTATCTGCTGCAGACGCCCGACAACCCTGACGGTGCGCCGCAAGCGGTGTTCGATCAGATCGCGGCGGGCATCAAGGCCGACCGCGAGCATTTCTTCCGCAAGACGTTCATGCCACAGTTCTTCGGCGTCGGCTGGGTCACCAGCCCGGTCAGCGACGAGGTGATCCACGGCGCGACCCGCACCGCGATGCAGGGCGGGCTGCGCCCGACGCTTGCCTGCATGCAGGCGTTCAGCCACACCGACTTCCGCCCCGATCTCGCCAGTTTCAGCGTGCCGACGTTGATCATCCACGGCACTGGCGACAAGACGGTGCCGATCGACGTCAGCGCGCGCGCCGCCGCCAAGGGCATCGCGACCAGCCAGCTGGTCGAATATGACGGCGAGCCGCACGGGCTGAACGTGACCGCGAGCGACCGGCTGACCAAGGATTTGCTGACGTTCCTGGGCCGGTAACCAGAAGCCAAGAAGCGGGGGCAGGTCGATGACCTCCTCCCTGCTCCCTCACTTCATCGGCACGATCACCTCGTCGGGATGCACCACGTTGAGCTGCTTGCGCGTCAGTTCGTCGACCAGGTCGGGGTTGGCGTGCCGGG
>CAXSEO010000233.1:0-5056 GCA_964235525.1 uncultured Sphingomonas sp.
ACCAGGGCCAGATGGACCGCTGGAACATCGTCGTCACGCTCAACTACCTACCCGCCGCGACCGAGGCGCGGATCGTGCTCGCCAAGTCGGGCGAGTATGACAAGCCGCAGGGCAAGAAGACGGTCGACAACATGGTCCGCGTCGCCGACCTGACGCGCAAGGGCTTCGTCAACGGCGACATCTCGACGGTGATGAGCCCGCGCACGGTGATCACCTGGGCGCAGAACGCGCTGATCTTCGGTGACATCGGCTTCGCGTTCCGGCTGTCGTTCCTCAACAAATGCGACGAAGCGGAACGCTCGCTGGTGGCGGAATATTACCAGCGCGTGTTCGGGAAGGACCTGCCGGAGAGCGTGGTGGGGAAGGGTTGAGATGGGACTGGCTTGCACCTTTACGCTGAACCGGCGAGCGGTGTCGCAGCTAGTTTGCCCCGGCGTGGGCAGCTTCGCGGCGTTCTCCGGCGATGGAGAAGGGCGCAATAATCGTGCGGCGATCAAGAAGATTAACGTAGGCCCACTGCCGCCGGGCCGTTACTACATCATCGGCCGGCAGTCGGGAGGCCGACTGGGATGGCTTCGGGATGCCTTCAGTCGGGTGTATAGCTCGGATCGGAATGAGTGGTTCGCCCTGTATAGGGACGACGGAAAGATTGACGACGTTACCCAGATTGGCGGTGTGTGGCGAGGGGCGTTTCGACTACACCCCATTGGGCCTCGTCACTTAAGCGAAGGATGCATCACTATGGTGCGTCTTGCTGATTTTACACGGTTGCACGACTTCCTCAAGAAGAAGGGACCCACGACGCTTATTCCCGGAGGAGGCGCGGCGTATGGTACGATCGAAGTTCATTAAAGCCGGTAGTTTGTTGGTGCGTTTCGTTGCGACTCTCGCACTGACTCTCTTGTTTGCAAGATGGTTTGGTACCGTGACGTTTGCGCCTTGTGCAACGGACTTGCTGATCAGGATGTCAACTGCACTCGGGATTTATGGTGATGAGGCGATTGAAGATTTCTATATGTACTCCACCGCAACTCTAAGCCTCATCGCCGCCATCGTCATCGTCGTCCTCGCCCACCGTTGGTGGAAACGCCGCGTCCGCATCGAGCTGCAATAAGCGCCGTCTATGAACACCGAAACCCCCCTCGACCGCCTCAAGGCGGTGCTCGCCGGGACCGCGCGCGCGATTAGCGACGAGCCGGAGGTGGAGCTCGCCTTTACCGCCGACGCGCCGGTGCAATCGGGCAAGCACATGAAGGTGCCGATGCCCGGGCGCCAGCTGCCCGCCGACCAAGTGGCGGAGGCGCGCGGGTTCGCGGACGGGTTCGCGCTGCGGCTGCGGCATCACGATGCCGCGCTCCACACCCGCGGCGCGCCGGGCGAGGCGGTCGCGCGGGCGGTGTTCGACGCGGTGGAAACGGCGCGCGTGGAGGCGCTGGGCGCGCGCGGTTATTCAGGCATCGGCGACAACCTCGCCACCGCGCTTGATGTCAGGATGCGCTCGGACCCGATCAGCCGCGCGCGCACTCGCGACGAGGTGCCGCTGTCGACCGCGCTCGGGCTGATCGTGCGCGAGCGGCTGACCGGGCGTGCCTCCCCCGCCGCCGCCGACGCGGGCCTGTCGCTGGTGCGCGAGTGGATCGAGGCGAAGGGCGCGGGCGGGCTCGACGCGCTCGCGCTCGCGCTCGACGACCAGCGCGCGTTTCAGGGGCTCGCCACCCGCCTGCTCGAAGACCTCGAGCTGATCGAGGGCGAGGTGCTGCCCGACGACGCGGACGAGGGTGGCGAACGGGACGAGAGCGTCGACGACCAGCAGCAGGAGGAGGGCGAGCAGGGCGAGGACGAGGGCGCAGAAGATCAAGGCGAAGTCGAGGCGCGCGGCGAGGACCGCCAGTCCGACGAGGGCGAAGGCGAGCAGGGCGAGCGCGGCGAGGAACAGCTGGACGATAGCGACGGCGAGCCGGGCGACGATGGTGAGGAGGGGATGCAGCCGGTCCGCCCCAACCGCCCGTTCGCGGACCTGTCGCCGCAGTTCGACTACAAGCCGTGGACGACGCGCTTCGACGAGGTCGTCGCCGCGACCGACCTGTGCGACGCGGACGAGCTGATCCGGCTGCGGTCGTACCTCGACCAGCAGCTCGTCCATCTCCAGTCGACCGTCTCCAAGCTCGCCAACCGACTGCAGCGGCGGTTGATGGCGCAGCAATCGCGCTCGTGGGACTTCGACCAGGAGGAGGGGATGCTCGACGCCGCGCGGCTGGCGCGCGTGGTGGTCTCGCCCGGCTCGTCGCTCAGCTACAAGATCGAGCGCGAGACCGACTTCCGCGACACGGTGGTGACGCTGCTGATCGACAATTCCGGGTCGATGCGCGGGCGGCCGATCTCGATCGCGGCGATCAGCGCGGACATCCTCGCGCGGACGCTGGAGCGGTGCGGGGTCAAGACCGAAATCCTCGGCTTCACCACGCGCGCGTGGAAGGGTGGGCAGTCGCGCGAGACGTGGCTGGCGGCGGGGCGTCCCCCACAGCCGGGGCGGCTCAACGACGTGCGGCACATCGTCTACAAGCGTGCGGACGAACCGTGGCGGCGCGCGCGCGCGAATCTCGGGCTGATGATGCGCGAGGGGCTACTCAAGGAGAATATCGACGGCGAGGCGCTGCTGTGGGCGCACGCGCGGCTGCTCGCGCGGCCGGAGGAACGGCGCATCCTGATGGTGATCTCCGACGGCGCGCCGGTCGACGACTCGACGCTGAGCGTGAACTCGGGTTCCTACCTCGAACGGCATTTGCGCCAGGTGATCGGGTGGATCGAGAGCAAGTCTCCCGTCGAGCTGGTCGCGATCGGCATCGGCCACGACGTCACGCGCTATTATGCGCGCGCGGTGACGATCATGGACGCGGACCAGTTGGGCGGCACGATCATCGAACAGCTGGCGGCGCTGTTCGACAGCGACTGAGGCGTGAGTATCGCTCCACCGCCGGGCGGGTTTGCGGGGCCGGTCAAGCGATCGGTGACGATCGCCGGGCATGAGACCTCGATCAGTCTGGAGCCGCTGTTCTGGCGGGCACTGGAGAACGCGGCAGCCTCGCGCGAGTTGCCGCTCAATGCGCTGGTCGCGGCGGTGGATGCGATCAGGATCGAGACGGCGGACCCGCCGAACCTGGCGAGCGCGCTCCGAAGCTGGCTGCTGGCGGAGGCGGCGTCGGCTTAGCGTCTGATTACTCTGGTAAAAGAAGCTGTTCCCCGGCGAAGGCCGGGGCCCAGTCACGAGGACCGTTGTTGACGAGGAAAATACTTTGCCGAAGTACCGTAGCTGGACCCCGGCCTTCGCGGGGGAACAGCGAGTCCACCAGGTAGCATCAGACCCTAGGCCGCACGCGCGTTCATCCGCACCCGCCCGGTCGGCAGCCCGGGCGTGTCCACCCCAAACGCGAACAGCCCGCCCGCCAGTTCCTGCGCGGCCCGCTCGCCCGGTGACAGCCCGGCGCGCGCGGTGGTGACGTAGGCGGTGCACAGGTCCTCGCCGCCGAGCGCGAGCTTGGTGACATGCGCGCAGGGGAACGCGACCGTCTCCAGCACCACGCCGCCCGGCGAATAGCGCCGCACCTGCCACCCGCCCCACAGCGCCACCCACAGACAGCCCTCGGCGTCGATCGTCACCCCGTCGGGCGCGCCGTCGCGCGGGTCGATTGCCGCGAACACCTCGCCCGCCTCCAGCCGGTCGCGCGCGGCGATGTCGAACCGCCAGATGGTCCGCTCGAGCGTGTCGACATGGTAGAGCCAGCGCCCGTCGGGGCTGACCGCCGGGCCGTTGGTGATGACGCTCTCGCCGCCCGCGACGGTCAGCGCGCCGTCCGCGAACAGGTGCACCGCGCCGGTCACCGCGCGCTCGTCGTCGTCCATGGTCCCGAACCACAGCCGCCCGGCGCGGTCGACCGTCGCATCGTTGGTGCGGTTGCGCGCGGGCATCTCGACGCTAGCGATCGCGTCGCCCAGCATGGCGCCGCGCAACGGCCGGATCGCGTCGCCATCGCCGACCAGCAACATCCCGTCCTCGGCCGGCACGATGAAGCTGGGCCGGCCGCCGACGGCGAACGTCTCGCGCCTGCCGCTTGCCGGGTGGAAACGATGGAGCGCGCCGCCCTTGATGTCGACGAACCACAGGCTGCCCGTCTCGCCGATCCAGATCGGCCCTTCGCCAAGCTCGGCCCCGACCGCCCAGACCAGTTTCGCGCGCAACCTCGCTCTCCCTTCCTTGTCGGTCCGCAGGCAATTCGTCCCGGGAACAGGCATCGCCGCGCGGTCGTTTCACCGATGTCCAGTGATGGACGAGTGTGTAGCATCAACAGCGAGGCCGAGATGAACAGATTTATAGCAGCTACCTTGACGGCGGGTATGATGATCGCGGGCGTATCGGCGGTCGACGCGCGCGACGGCTGCGGCCCCGGCGGCTATCGCGGCCCCCACGGCCATTGCCGCCCGCTTCGCGGCGGACCCGGGTTCGGCGGCGCCGGTGTGTTGGTAGTCGGGCAGCATTACCCGGGTCGCGGCTATTGGGACGGGCGGCGCTATTATCAGCATCGCGACCGGTTCCATGGGGACTATCGGTATCGGTGAGGTAGACGCGCCTCAGCTAAACAGCCCGACGCGGGCGTAAATCCCGCGTGGTCAGTCGGTGTTTTCGCGCCGCTGGCCGTGCCGAAGCGTGGTGGCTCGCTTCGCATTGCCACCAGCGGTGTGCAGCATGCCTGCACACCTCGCTTCGTCAGTAGAACAGCTTCCTCAAGCTCAGCCTGATCGTCCGCCCCAGCGGGTCGAGATAGTCCGGCTGATAGCTGATCGGCACCGCGCCCGTCGCGTCCGTCACCCGCTGGCGATTGTCGAACAGGTTGGTGATCCCCGCCGTGACCCGCATGCCCCGCGCCCACGGATGCTTGCGGACGAAGTGGAGCTGCTGGCCGACGTCGGCGAACAGCCGCAGGTCGAAGGTGGAGAAGCTGGCGAAATCGAGCGCGCCGCCGCCAGGTGCGGTCCCGGTCGGCTGAGCGCCGGTCGCGAA
>CAXSEO010000234.1:0-5048 GCA_964235525.1 uncultured Sphingomonas sp.
CCCAGGCGACCGGCTCCAACCGCTCGTCACCCGCGCGATGCGCGAGCAGCAGCACGCCGCCGCTGACGACCGCCAGCCAAGCCGCGGTCGCCCACCATGGGAGCAGCGCGGTTCCGGTCAGCCCCACCAGCAGCGCCGCCGTCGTCACCAGGAGCGCGAACCGGACTCCGCGCCGCGCCGCGCGCCAGCCGAGTGCGGCGACCCCGCCCGCCAATGTCGCGCCCAGCGCGGCGAACCCCGCCAGCGCGTGCCAGTCCCTCCCCATGCCGTGCAGCACCGGCAGCACCGGGAGCGCGAACGCGAGCGCCGCCACCTGCGCGGCATCGCTCAGCCGCGCGTCGGCGCGCCACATCCGCCACGCGGCCGGCGCGCCGAAGATCAGCACCGCGCCCGCGATCACCAGCGCCAGCCCGGTCGCGTCCGGCGAGGGCCACGCGCCCGCCAGCATCAGCGCCACCGCCAGCGCGGCGGCGGGCACGTCCGCCAGCACGCGCTCACGCCGCGATAGCCACACGACCGCGACCGACAACAGCGCGAACAGCCCCCAGTCGAGCGGGGCGAAGCCGCCGCGCGCCACCAGCGCCGCCATCTGCGCGCACGCCGCCAGCGCACCACCCGCGCGCACCACGGTCCCGCGTCCGCCCGGGAACATCAGCACCGGCAGCACGACCCCGAGCAGCAGCAGCAACGCGCCGATCGACAGGCTGTCCGCCACGTCCAACGCGCCGCCCGATAGCAGCACGATCCCCCAGCCGAACCCGCCGACCAGCGCGCCCACGCCCAGCCACATCCACCGCTGCGTCCGCCCCAGCGTGCACAAGCCGCCGACCGCGAGCGCGAGATACAGGCTGAGCAGCGGCACGTCGGGCGACCCCGCGCCCACCAGCGCGGGCGCGGCGAGGCCGCCGACCAACCCCAGCACCGCGCTGGGCGCGCCGAACCTGAGCGACAGGAACCCCGCCAGCGCGGTGACCCCCGCCAACCCCGCGAACGCGACCGCCGGCGGCACGAGGTGGTACACGTCGGCGGCGACCAGCACGCTGGCATACAGCGTCGCGAGGCCCGCCCCGGCGAGCGCCTGGCGCACGCGTGGATCACGCACCCGCGCCTCCTCGCGCAGCGCGGCCTCGGCCCCCGCGATCAGCCCCGATCCGAACAACAAGCCGGACAGCACGCGGATGGCGGGCGACAACAGCCCCGCGTCGATCGAATATTTGACCAGCAGGAACCCCGCCACCGCCAGCGTGATGCCCCCCGCCCAGATCGGCAGCGTGCGCCCGAACAGCTCCTCGAAGTTCGTCGCGCGCGGGGGTTGGGGTGGAGGCGGGGCCGCAGCTTCCGCCGTCGTCCCGGCGGAAGCTGGCACCGCTGCGGGGGTAGGCTCTTCCTCGGTGGTTGATCCCGGCGTGCGCTGAAATGACGGATTTGCCGACGCCGAATGATCTCCTTCCAGCATGTCTGCTGTCTCGACCATCACGGGCGAGATCGGCCCCTCTTCGATCGTCGACCCGGCCTCCTCCGTCGTCCCAGCGAAAGCTGGGGCCGCGGTGGGAGCAGGCTCCTGCTCGGTGAGCGGCTCCAATGTGCGCTGGGGCGACGGATATGGGTCGGGGTCAGCCGCAGCCCTTGATCCAGGCGGCGACCAAGATGTCCAACCCGGCACCGCTGCTACGGCCGGCGTCGCCAGCTCCAGCGCATCCACCCGCCGGGCAAGGCTGGCCGACCTGCGCCAAAGCATCACGCAGGCCACGATCAGGCCAAACACGATCAACCCCATCTCGTCCGACTCCACCGTTCCGCCGCGGCTTAACCCGAAAATGATCACTGTTCAATTATAAAATTAGACAGCGCTCAATTTTAATGGTTAAGCGTCCGCGTGGGCAGGCGATCGGACCATAGCCGCGCGGAGCTGGAGGCGCTGATCTTGCGTGAAGGCCATGCGCTGATGGCGGAAGTCGGCTTCGCCCGCTTCTCCGCGCGCGAGGTCGCCAAGCGCGTCGGTTACTCTATCGGCACCATCCACAACGTGTTCGGCAGCTATGACCGGCTGGTGCTGGCGATCAACACCCGCACCTTCGGGGTCTGGGCGGCTCATCTGGAAGCCAAGCTGGCGGAGGCGGGCGAGGACCGGATCGCGGCGCTAGTCGTCGGCTACTTCGATTTCGCGCGCGACAACAGGCATTTGTGGATGGCGATCTATGACCACCGGCTTCCGCCCGGCACTTTGCTGCCAGTCGAAGACGCGGACGCTCGCGCGGTACTGACGCGGATCGTAGTCACCGAGATCGCGCGCGCGCTGGGCGGCGAGGTCGAGCGCGCCACGCCGCTCGCCCGTTCGCTCATCGCGCTGGTGCACGGGCATTGCAGCTTTGAGCTGACGGGATCATTCGATCTGATGGGCGAGGCGGACGCGGAGGCCGCGGCGCTGACGCGGGTGCGCGAATGCTTGGCGGCCGCGAACTGACACCGTTACGCCTGGACGGGAGCCACCGCTCCATTCCGCCGCGTCGCTGCCGGTCAGCTCGTCCGCCGACGGACCGTCCGTGTAGACGGGCCGAAACTCGCTCCAACGCCGCTCTCGCGCCTGCATCCAACCCCGGAGAGACGGTGCCTAGATAACCCGATGATTGGAGCTATCGTTGCGCAGGTGTGACCACACACCTCGCAACCGGAACAACAGGTTGAGCTACCGATAGCCGAAATTCTCCCCGCGTAAGCCCGCCGAGCTCGCCGCCGCTGCCGCGCGGCTATGCCGGTTTTTTTGCGCGACGAGCAGCTGGCACAGTTGCAGACTGACAATGAGCAGCCCGATCAATCTTAGTCTACCGCACAATCAACCCTGCCCTTCGAAGTTCGTTTCGTGCGGCCTCGAGCTGGGCGGCGTATTCGGGAGTGACCTGCAGCCTCGTCACGACGATGGACGCGAGCGCATGGCTCGCCTCGACGTCGGACGGGAAGTGAGCACCGCAAATCACACGCTCGACCGCATAATCCTGCGCGCGCGTCAAAATCTGGGGTGCCCTATCAGGGATTACTTCCGCGAGTACGAGCCCCACCGAGTAGCCGAGCATGGCGTGACCGCTCGGGTAGGAGTTGGTAGGCTTTTTGCCAGGCGCTGCGTCACACGGAACCAAGGTCGTGTCGACTCCCCACGGCCGCGTGCGCCCGAACATCTTCTTCGCCCTTGTCGCGGCCTGCTCCTCCGCCCTTTGCACCGCCGTCAACAGCGCCCAAGTCGCAGGCAATTGCCGGGCGTGGAACGTCGGCCCGATCGCCGCGTCGAAGATATCTGGCGTTTCATCGCGATCGTCGGCGGTGGCCCGTGCCTTCTGCGCCGGCGAAGCCTGGGCGACGATCGCCCGGACCGCGTCCACTTCGCGACGCTCCTCGGCGGACCCGCGCACTGGCGGTGGCGGCAGCAGTTTCGCGGGGTCCAGATCGCGCAACGCCGCTTCGGAATAAGTTCGCGAGGAAACAGCCGCGGATTGGGCTTGAACAGAAGGCTGCGCCGCCAGCAGCAGGACCGCCAATGCCAGAAAGGGTGATGATCGGTTCGCCATGCGAAGCTCCTTCCAGTCTTTCGCGTCAGAACCGGAACCGGACCTGGCCCTCGACGCTGCGGCCCGGCTGGAAGAAGTAAAGCGGGGTAGCCCCGGTCGAGCTGCCGATCCTCGTGGTCGATTTGTCGTCGAACACATTGTAAACTGCGGCACCGACCCCGACCGGACCAAAATAGATGGTCGCCGCAGCCGTCCCCTCACTATAGGGTGAGATACGAACTAGGTCGGTCACGTCCGCAAATTGACGGCCGATGAACTTGTGCAGATAGCTCAGCTTGATGTTGCGCGTTCCATAAACGATCCCGGCCAATGCGGTGTAATCGGGTGCCTGGGTCAACCAGAGCTTGTTGGCCGGGGCGTCGTTCTTCGCGCTGTTGAGCGAGCCGTTGACGATCGCCGTCAGGCCGCGAACGAGCGAGTAGCTCGCCTGCGCCTCCACCCCCTTGTAAAGCGCGGGCAAGCCCGAGGTCGAGGCGATACCGGTCGAGGGGTCGACCGCAGTCGAGTTGCTGGCGTTGATGTAATACACATCCGCGTCGACGTTGAGCCGATTGCCCGCGTACACCGTCCCGAACTGGTAGTTGGTCGTCCTTGTCGGCTGGAGATTGCACGTCACGCCATATGTTGGCGAGCAGACGATGCCGCCGTTGGTGCCGCGAACCACGGCCTCAAGGCTGTCAGCCAGCTGCGGGATGAGGAAGCCCTTGGCGTATTGGAAGTAGAACGACCAGTTGGCCCTCAGCAAGAAATTCGCGCTCGCATAGGGCAGTGTCGGACGATAGGAGTCCTGCGTGAACAGCGAGGCACGACTTCCCTGGGCGGCGATGCCGGTGGTGATGTTGCGGGTGAAGTTTTGAACCTTGACGCCCGGGGTGATCGTCAGCCGGTCTTCGAACAGCTTGAGGTCGAACTCGCCGAAGCCCTGAATCTGCTCCCAGCCGGTCCGCTCGTCATAGGCGATATAGCCGGGGACGAGTTGGCCGTTCGCCTCGACGTTGTACGGCTTCGCGCTCGTGTTGCGGCCATAGTCATAGAAATTCGTCATTTGATTGAAGTTGAAGAAACCGTCGCCAAACGCTCCCGTCGCGAACGCGGCGGACAGGTCGTAGCTATACCGGTAGCGGTGCGACTTCGCGTCCTCGTACCAAGCGCCGATCTTCGCGGTGCCGATCCCGGTATGGACGTCGACCTGGAGGATGTCTCCCCAGACGCGATACTGGTTCAGCTTGGTGTAGCCCGGGAGATCGCCGTTCAGCCTCATTCCGGCCGCGTTGGTCGAGCGACAGGAGCTGTTGGTCGGATTGGTCGCGCACGCGATCGTCGACGATTGCGTGGAGACCGTGAAGTTCTTGTAGAAGTAGGTGTAGAGCTTGTCGTCGATTGAGATCACCGGGCTGAGATCGACCTGGAGCCGGGCGATCTCAAAATCGGTGTATTTGCGTGTCCAGTTGAAGTCGTAGCGCGCGTTCGGATACGGCGTCCCCGCAA
>CAXSEO010000235.1:0-5032 GCA_964235525.1 uncultured Sphingomonas sp.
GCTGTGGGGCAAGCGGCGGATCATGGAAGTATACCTCAACGTCGCCGAGACCGGCATCGGCACCTATGGCGTCGAGGCGGGGGCGCAGCGGTATTTCGGCCACGGCGCGGACCGGCTCTCGCCGACCGAGGCGGCGCGGATCGCCGCGATCCTACCGCTCCCCAAAAAGCGCGACGCGGTCGATCCGCATGGGTTCGTGCGGCGGCACGGGAATGCGCTGGCGCGGTATGAGGGGGTGGTGAGAAGGAGCGGGTTGGATGGGTGCTTGCGATAACTTGTTCTGTCCTCACCGAGGCTGCATAGGCGGGCCTATGATCCAATGATGATCCTCAGGCTTGTGAAATGCTTTGCAGTAGTCCTTGTCATTGTTTTTCGCCAAGCTATCATACGTTACGGTTTTTGCAGCACGGTTGATAGTGATGATCTCTGTCGCGCAAGCCGAAGTATCCTGGTCGTCACGTAACACGACGGTAGTATCATTCCAACTGGAGATTGGTTGTACGTAATGTTGTATGCTGCCTAGATGATCTCGCCCAATTTCGCTAACATTAGCGACCAAACATTCCATCTGGTCGTGAATACAGCGGAAATCCCAGGTATTCATCTTATATCCGACATCTGCGCCCCGCAGAGTCCCGGTGATATTAATGATGTTGCCGTTATCAGTCTCACTGAACTCCCATCCCGGTAGGGCCCATGGGCGATCACCGTTAGCGGCCTTATCGTGGCAAGCGACTAAGAAAGCCGCAAGTATAAAGGCGCTGAACCGATACATTACTCCATGCCGTCTAAACATTAGCGATGGTCCTAAGCGTCAGTCCCGCTTGCTCCCCAGCCCCGTCACGGGAGTAAATCCCGTGACGTCGAAGCTCGGCTGAAGCCGAGCCCGGCCGGGCTGGCGCGTCTCGCGCGCAGCTTCGCTAAGGGCGTGCGCGCTGCGCCTAGAACGGCAACTTGAACCCCGGCGGCAGTTGCAGCCCGCCGGTCATCTTGCCCATCTCCGCGTTCGATACCGCGTCCGCCTTGGCGTCCGCGTCGTTGAAGGCGGCGGCGACCAGGTCCTCGACCATGCCCTTCTCGCTCGGCTGGAGCAGCTCGGGCGAGATGTCGACGCGGATGATCCGCCCCTTGGCCGAGGCGGTCACCTTGACCAGCCCGCCGCCCGACGAGCCCTCGACCTCGATCGTGTCGAGGCTCGCCTGCGCTTTCTCCAGCTCGGCCTGGACGTTCTGCGCCATGGCCATGATCTCGTCGAGGTTCGTCATCATGCACTCCGTTTACCGGGCCAGTCTTCCAGCACCGCGTCGGGAAAGGCCTCCAACGCGGCGCGCACCAGCGGGGTTGCGAGGATCGCGGATCGCGCGTCCTCCTCCGCCTGTTTCTCCGCATCGCGCAGCGTCGGCGCGCCCGGCGCATCGACGATCGACACGCGCCAGGGCTTGCCGGACAGCGCCTTGAGCGCGGCGTTCAACTCGGCGAGCGTATCGGCAGACACGGGCCGCGCGCCGCTCAATGCCAGCTCGGGCGGCGCGTAGCGGACGATGCTCGCGCCGAGGCGGAGCTTGACCGCAAGGTGCGCCGATCCGGCATGATCGATCATGGCGACCAGCGCCGCGAAGTCGGGCGGGTAGAGGCTCGCTTCGACGAGCGCGGGCGCGGGCGGAGGCGGCGCGACGGCGGGGGCTGCCACCGTCACCGGCGCGCCGCTCGCGATCTGGCGCGCGAGCTCGCCCGGATCGGGCAGCGTTGAGGCATAGACCGCGCGCAGCAGCGCCATCTCCGCCGCCTCGATCGGCAGTGCGGCACGCGCCACCTCATCATGCCCTTTCAGGAACAGCTGCCACAGCCGATGCAGGTGCGCGAACGACAGCGCGCCCGCCCACTCGGCATAGGCCGCGCGCTCCTCGGCGGGCTGGGCCGGGTCGGGCGCGGTGCCCACCTTAGTAAGCGTGACGCCATGCACGGCCTCCAGCAACGCGCGCAGCACCGCCAGCGGATCGACGCCGAGGTCGTACTGCCGCCGGAGCGCCTCCAACGCGCCCGCGCCGTTCCCCGCCAGCACCGTCGCCAGAAGGTCGCGCACCGCGCCGCGATCGGAGAGGCCGAGCATCTCGCGCACCGCGACGGCGGTCACGCCGCCACCCTCCATCCCGGCGTGCGCGATCGCCTGGTCGAGGATCGACAGGCCGTCGCGCGCGCTTCCCTCCGCCGCACGGGCGATCAGCTGCAGCGCTTCGGGCTCCGCTTCCACCTTCTCCAGCGCGGACACCTCGGCGAAGTGAGCGGCGAGCTTGTCGGCGGGAATACGGCGCAGGTCGAACCGCTGGCAGCGCGACAGCACGGTGACCGGCACCTTGTTCACCTCGGTGGTGGCGAACAGGAACTTGACGTGCTCGGGCGGTTCCTCGAGCGTCTTGAGCAGGCCGTTGAAGGCGGCCTTCGACAGCATGTGCACTTCGTCGATGATGTAGATCTTGAACCGCGCGGAGACGGCCGCGTAGCGGACCGCGTCGGTGATCTCGCGGATGTCGTCGATGCCGGTGTGGCTTGCGGCATCCATCTCGATCACGTCGATATGCCGCCCTTCCGCGATCGCGCGGCACGGCTCGCACACCCCGCACGGGTCAATCGTCGGCCCGCCCTCGCCGGCCGGACCGATGCAGTTGAGCGCCTTGGCGATCAGCCGCGCGGTGGAGGTCTTGCCCACGCCGCGCACGCCCGTCAGCAGAAACGCATGCGCCAGCCGCCCGCGCTTGATCGCATTGCCGAGGGTCTGGACCATCGCGTCCTGCCCGATCAGCGCGGCGAACGTCTGCGGCCGGTATTTGCGCGCGAGCACCCGATAGGGCGTCGCGGGCTGCGGCGGCTCGTCCAGCCCCAGACTACCGTCCATCACCGTCCCAACCTGAACAAGTCGAGGCGCGAACGGGGGTTCGCGCGGCCATGAGGCGGCACGCCTGCTCGACGTCAGGATCAGAGCGGTCGGTCACGGCCCCGATATGCGGCAAACCGGACGGCGTTGGACAGCGAAAAGCGTCACCGCTTGCGTGCGAACCAGATCACATGGCGCGGCCCCTTGCCATTGCTGCGCGCGCGCACCGCGACCTCCTCGACCGCGAACCCCGACTGCCCCAGCCGCCGCTTGAACGGCGCGTCGGGCCAGGCGGACCACACCGCGAGCACTCCGCCCGCTGTCAGCGCCCGCCGCGCCGCCGTCAGCCCGATCGTCGAATACAGCCGGTCGTTGGCGAGCCGCGTCAGCCCGTGCGGGCCGTTGTCGACATCGAGCAGGATGGCGTCATAGCCGCTCTCGGCGGCGGCGATCAGCGCGGCCACGTCACTGTCCACCAGCCGTACGCGCGGGTCGTCGAGACAGCCCGCGGTCAGCGCCGCCATCGGTCCGCGCGCCCACTCGATGATCTCGGGGACGAGCTCGGCGACGGTCACGGCCGCCGCCGCACCGAGCGTGGCCAAGGCGGCCCGCAGCGTGAAGCCCATGCCATAGCCGCCGATCAGCAGCCGCGGGGCGGGCCGCTGGCCGAGCCGCGCGCAGGTCATCGTCGCGAGCGCTTCCTCGGAGCCGCTCATGCGACTGTTCATCAGCTCGTCCCGCTCGAGCGAGATGCGGAAGTCACCGTCGCGGCGCAGCAGCCGGAGTTCCGGGCCGCCGCCGGGGACATGCGCGACGCCTAGGAGTTCGCTGGGGTTCATGGGGCGCTATGGGGGCTGGTGGCGCGAATGGCAAAGGTGTAGGGCTACGGCGGACGTTTCAGGTCACGGCTACGCCTCGTCACCCCGGGCTTGTCCCGGGGCCCAACGATGTCCGCGTGCTTACGGTCTGTGAGCTGAAACTGTGGTGTGGAACAGGGTGATGCGACCGGAAGAAGCACTGTTCTCCCGAGCCGCGCGTCACGAGAGTAAATCCCGTGACGTCAGACGGCGCTTAAGCGCCGCTGGCCGCGCTTGGTTGCGCGGAGCGCGGCACGCGCTCTCTCGCAACCTGCGCGGTAGGAGCCGGGCGACCCGCGACGGAAATCGTTGCGGCTGCTTCCTTCCGGACCTGACCGGGTTGGCGACGGTCGCGCCCACCCGACTCCCGTTCGCACTATGCCGCCAGCGGCGCGCGCGATCAACCCCGCGCCGGGCGACAGATCCGCACGCGACGATGGTGACGGATCACCACCCGGCAGCGCGTGCGCGACCGCGCCTGTCCGCCGCCGGTCGCGCCCTCGACGCCGGGCGGGAGCTTGACCCGCTGCTGCCCGGTCGGCCCCCGCAGGTCCGAGCGAGTCTGCGCGGCAGCGGGCGTGACGGCGATGCCGAGCACGAGCGCGGCGAGAGTGACGGTGATCTTCATGGCCGTGCTCTCCGCTATGCCGCATCGGTCGAATGCGCGACGCGGCTTACGCGTTCCGCGTGCCGCCGGGAATGCGCGCGGTGACACCGTCCAGCGCGGGGGTGAGGATGATCTGGCAGGCGAGACGGCTGGTCCGAGCCGCGTGGGGAGCTAGGTCGAGCAGGTCCTCCTCCTCCTCGCTCGCGGGTGGCAAACGCGCCCAGTCCTCGGGCGCGATGACGACGTGGCAAGTGGAGCAGGCAATCGCGCCGCCGCACGTGCCCTCGAGCGGTTGGCTATCGCGCTGCGCCGCGTCGAGCAGGCGCTCGCCCGGGTTTGCCTCCACTTGGCGCATGGCGCCGTCGCGCGCGACGAAACGGACCCTCACGCCGCGACCCGCTGCGCGTCGGCCGCGGCGGTAAGCTGGTCGAGTGCGTCGACAAGCTCGGACCAGGTGGTGTACCGGCCCCAGCCGAGCCGGATCGAGGATCGCGCTTCCGCACCGCGTAAGCCGATCGCGCGCAGCACATGGCTCGGCCGCCCCGACCCGCTCGCGCAGGCAGACCCGGCAGAGAATGCGATGTCGCGACAGCTGGAGAGGAGCCGCGCGACGTCGAGACCGGTGCGACGGACGTTGAGGTTGCCGCGATAGCGATGGGCGGCCGAGCCGTTGACGGCCCATTCGGAGTCAAGGCG
>CAXSEO010000236.1:0-5028 GCA_964235525.1 uncultured Sphingomonas sp.
GCCAGCCCCGATACCGCCAGTGTGCTCCCGTGCGTCAGGCGCACGCTGCGCGCGATCGCGCCGACCGCGCTCACCGGCTGCTCGCCCGCCAGGAGCGGCCCGGTCAGCAATGCGCGCCCGAACACCACCAGCCCCGGCAGGATCAGCAGCAGCCCCAATGTCCCCGGTATTCCCACCAGCACGCCCGCGAGCATCAGCCTTGGCCACAGCCACCCGCCGCGCCGCAGCGCGCCGCGGACATCGGCGACCGGCGTGTAGAGCGCGAACAGCGCCGCCAGCCCGAACTGGACCGCCCCCGCGTCGAGCAGGTACGCCGCCAGGTGATCGCCGACGAACTGCGCCTGCGCCTGCATCGCGGCGGAGAATGAGACCTGCGCCGCGTCGCCGGGCACCGGCACCGGCAGCAGCAGCTTCATCGCGTAATCGGGCAGGAACAGGAACGGCGCGCCGATGCGGACCAACAGGTCGCGGTCGCGCCGCCACAGCGCCCAGGCATCGGCCAGGACGCGAGACACGCTGATCGTCATGCGAAGGTCTCGGCCGCCTCCCGCCCCGTCAGCGTGCGGTAAAGCTGGACGGTGAACACGCTCGTGACGACAGCATAGGCCGCCGCCACCACGGCCGTACCGAGCTGCCCGATGAAGGTCGCAGCCGCGACGTGCGCTCCGCCGAGCAGCAGGCCCGCGATCAGGCCTAGCAGCAGCGTCGCCGCGCTGGATGCGATCGCGAACACCAGCCCGAACAGGAACAGCACACCGAAGATACGCCAGAACAGCCCGCGCGTCAGTCGCCATGAACGCCCGATCGCGCCGATGCCGAGCCGTTCGTTGACGATGACGGGCCCGAGCAGGAGCAGTCGAATGAAGATGAAGAGGAGGACGAACAAAAGAACGAACATGTAAGAGAACGCCCCGATGATCGCCCCGAAGGGGGGCAGCGACGCCGGATCGGGAGCCTGCCCGCGCGCGAGCGCCGCCCAGTTTACACTCGTTCCCACCAGGCCAATGAAAGGAATCAGCAGCGCGAGCACAGCTAGCCCCAGCAGCGCGCCGACGCCGATCATCGCGGGCAGCCGTCGCGCCCCGTGAGACATGGCCGCCGCTCGATCATAGGTCGGGTCGCTTCCCGCCGCGATGATCGCTGCGCTGCCCCACAGGCGCACGACAATTGCCAACAGCACGACGACAGAGAATCCCAGCCCCGCTACCGCCACCGCCGTCAAGCTCGTCAGACTAGCCATCAAGAACAACTGCGCCGCGGCCTGCGCCACCGCCGGCAGGAACACCAGCAACGCCGCGATCGTCGCCAGCATCGACGCACGCGCCCGCAGCACCTCCGTCGTGCGATCCCAGACGTCGCTCATCCGCACCATGGTCGTCCCCCCGCTTCGCGCCTGACTATCGGCCTAACCCTTGCGCCCCGTCTCGGCAACGCCCACGAATCGGCCATGATCGACGAAGTCGAGTGGCGGGTGTCGCCGGGACTGACCCCGTACGCGGAGGCGCTGGCGACAATGGAGGCGCGCGCGGCGGCGGTGGCGACGGGAGAGGCGCGCGAGCTGGTGTGGCTGCTTGAGCATCCGCCGGTCTACACCGCCGGCACCAGCGCCGACTCGGCCGAGTTGCTCGACGCACGCTTTCCCGTGGTCAAGGCCGGACGCGGCGGCCGGTACACCTATCACGGGCCGGGGCAGCGGGTCGGCTATCTCGTGCTCGACCTCAACAAGCGCGGGCGCGACGTGCGCTGCTTCGTCCACGCGGTGGAGGGCTGGGTGATCGACGCGCTGGCCGAGCTCGGTATTGCCGCCCACCGCGCGCCCGGCCGGGTCGGCATCTGGACGCATGCGCCGGACGGGCGGGAGGCAAAGATCGGCGCCATCGGCGTCCGTGTCCGGCGCTGGGTCACGCTGCACGGCTTCTCCGTCAACCTGTTCCCGGACCTGTCGCATTTCGGCGGTATCGTCCCGTGCGGCCTCGCCGAGTACCCGGTCACCAGCGCGGCGGCGCTCGGCGCATCGTGCGACATGGCAACCTTTGACACGGCACTCGCGTTGACGCCGGCACAGTTTGTTGCAAATCTTTCTTGTCCCGCCGCAAACGGGGCTTGAGGGAACCTGTACCAGCGTTTAATGCCCACTGCGATTTGGGAGAATAAGGGCCCCCTCGCCCGGCCAAATCCTTTTCAAGGGAGCTTCTTCAATGCGTTCTTTCATCACCAAGGCGGTTGCCGGTTCGCTGATCGCGGGCGCGGCGCTGATGGTCTCGGCCTGCGGCTCGAAGACCGAGAACACCACCACCGACAACACCGCGGTCACCGACATGAACGCGACCGAGGGCATGGACACCACGACCGACAACATGTCGAACGTCGACGGCGCGACCGGTAACGGCGCGATGATGTCCAATGACAGCAGCATGATGTCGAACTCGGGCGGCGCGATGTCGAACGGGTCGATGATGAGCAACAGCACCGGCAACACGATGTAATCTCGCCCAGCCGGGTGTAAGCTTCGCGAAGGGCCGTCCGGGATGCCGGGCGGCCCTTTTTCGTGCGTCCGCGTCGGGCGACGCCGACGCGACCAGCCGACCGGCGAACATGGTGAATATCGCTTGGGGTCGAGTCGGATTTGCCGTAGAATCATTGCGTTGGTGCCGGGGAGGGCGGGAATGCGAATGATGCGTCGGGTGATGGCGACGGCCGTCGTGGCGGGATTAGCCCTGGGCGCGGCGGTGCCGGCCAGCGCGCAATTCTATCTCAAGTCACGCGACTATAGCGGCGCGGAGATCCAGGGTGACGAGCCGGACGTGGTACAGCCGCTGCCCGGCGCCACCCCCGCCGAGCGCCGCGCGGGTGTGGCATGGACGCTGCGCGCGGGCCTGAATGTCGCGGCGCTGCAATGCGGGTTCCAGCCGACGCTGCTGGCCGTCCACAGCTACAACGCGATGCTGTCGGATCACAAGGCGGAGCTGTCCGCATCGTGGGACGCGCTCGGCAAGTATTTCAACCGTACCAGCGGCTCCAAGCTCAAAGGGCAGAACGCGCTCGATCACTTCCAGACGCTGACCTATTCCAGCTTCTCGACGATCCAGGCGCAGCTGAACTTCTGCCAGACCGCCGCCGCGGTCGGGCGCGACGCCGCCTTCACCCCGCGCGGCCAGTTCGGCGCGCTTGCCGGTCAGCGGCTGCGCGAGCTCCGCAACAGCCAGTCGCCCGCGGGTGAACTGAGCTTCGCGCGCTATCTTTACACCGATCGCACCCCGCTGCCGCGCTTCGACGCGGAATGCTGGGACAAGAACATGGTGTGGCGCGAGAAGAAATGCGGCGCGCAGAACTGGCCGCCCGCCGGCACCGGCATGGCAGCGCTGAGACCGGCCGGGTCAGCGCAGGCCCAATAGCTTGTGCATCTGGAGCGACAGCCGCCAGCGCGGTCGCTCCATCACCAGCGCCATCGCCGCGTCGCGGTTGGCGTCCGCGCGCGCGTCGTCGAGCGGCTGGATCAGGTAGTGACCGAACCGCCACGTCTCCAGGTCGCGCGGATCCAGCCCGGCCTGCGGCCAGACCAGCTTCAGCTCATCGCCCTCGCGCTGCACCACCCTGCTCCCTGCCTTGGGGCTGATGCACACCCAGTCGAGGCGGGGGTGCGCGGGCAACGTGCCGTTGCTCTCGATCGCGACGCGGAAGCCCGTTGCTTGGAGCGCGTCGACCAGCGCATCGTCGACCTGCAGCATCGGCTCGCCGCCGGTCAAGACGACGAAGCGCCGCTCGAGTCCAGCGCCCCAATGCGCCTCGGCGGCGGCGGCCAACGACGCGGCATCTGCGAAACGTCCGCCGCCCACGCCATCGACACCGACGAAGTCGGTGTCGCAGAACCGGCACACCGCCGCGGCGCGGTCCGCCTCACGCCCGGACCAGAGATTGCATCCGGCGAAGCGGATGAACACCGCGCGCGCGCCCGCATTTGCGCCCTCGCCCTGCAGCGTCAGGAACATTTCCTTGACCGCGTAACTCATGGCGCAGCGGCGTAGCGGGTCGGGTCGGACACGCCCGCCTCCTCGAACCCCTTGCGGCGCAGGCGACACGAGTCGCACAGCCCGCAATGCAGGCCGCCCGGCGCCGGGTCGTAGCACGACCAGCTCATCCCGGCGTCGAGCCCCAGCCGCGCCGCCTCGCGGACGGTGTCCGCCTTGGTCATGTGCTGGAGCGGCGCGTGGATGCGGAACGGCGCGCCCTCAACGCCCGCCTTGGTGGCGAGCTCGGCCAGCCGCTCGAAAGCGGCGATGAACTCGGGGCGGCAATCGGGATAGCCCGAGTAATCGAGCGCGTTGACGCCGATGAACAGGTCGCGCGCGCCCGCCGCCTCCGCCCAGCCGAGGGCGAGGCTGAGGAAGATGGTGTTGCGCGCGGGAACGTAGGTGACCGGGATGCCCTCCCCCACCCCGTCCTTGGGCACCGGCGTGTCGCCGGTCAGCGCGGAGCCGCCGAACGCGGACAGATCGAGTGACAACACGACGTGCCGCTCCACCCCGAGCGCGGCGGCGACGCGCCGCGCGGCGGCGAGCTCGACCCGGTGGCGCTGGTTATAGTCGACCGACAGTGCGAGCAACCGATGGCCCGCTTCCCGCGCCAGCGCGGCGGAGACCATCGAATCAAGACCGCCGGATATCAGCGCGACGGCATAGGTCATGTGCGCGCGGCGAAAAAAGGGCCGCCCCGAAGGGCGGCCGAGGGCGACCCGTCAGGGTCGGCATGGGAGAAAGCGTGCCCGAAGCCGAACACGAAAATCGTCGTACGCAGCCGGAATGAAGTGCGGGTTAACATGGATGGCTCAAGCAACGAGATCATCGACACGCACCGGGAACGACGTCGCGCAGAACGCGCAATCGACCCGGATCACCCCGTCGGCGTCGGCCATCTCCTGCCGGTCGTCGCGCGGGAACTTTGCCAAGACACTGCCGATATGCTCGGGCGTGCAGCGGCACCCCCGCGACAGCGAAGTCGAGGCAAGCAGGCGCACGTCCGGCTCCTCGT
>CAXSEO010000237.1:0-5025 GCA_964235525.1 uncultured Sphingomonas sp.
CCAACTTGGTCAGCAGCTTCGCGATGTCGCGCTCCCAGACAAGGCGACCGAGCCAGGATTGACCGTCGGGCGTCGCGATGCGGTTTACCTCGAGATAGTCGTCGGGAAGCGCCGCCCAGATCGGCAGCAACAGCCCGGTCGCGAGGCGGACAACTTCCCGATCCGCGATCATCGCGATCGCCTCGGCCTCCGCCGACCACGCTGCGGCGAACGTCTCGCGGGAGACGGGCTCCCAAGCGCTTTCAGTATACTCACGCCCGAGCATAAACTCGCGCCGGGCGGGCCGCTGCAGCTCAATCCGCGTGATCGCGCCGCCATCATCGTCCATCCAAGATCGCGCGTCGCGAACGAGCGCGACATTGCCCGATCGCGCGTTGCGGACGAAGGAGTCGATCCCGGCCTCGTCGGCGATGGCCAACAACTTATCGAGCCCCATGACGCTCCGTTTGCGCTCGATCTCCAGAGTCAGGAGGTGGGTGGTCGCGTCGCTGCGTGGATCGGTGCGAAGCAACTTGTCCTCGATCACGCTCGCGCGGTCGACGAGGATTGTTTCCACACCGACATCGAGTTTGCCGCTGTCGCGCGCCGCAGAGACGCGCTTGTCGACGATGCCGAGGAACTCGTCGAAGATGGCGTTCTGCGTCGCGATTCGCAGCGCCAGCAGTCGGTTCAACCAGCGCTGGATAGGCGGCAGCTCCTCCTTGAGCACGCCGTCCCCGTCGAGCAATTCGAGCCCGGTCAGCTTGCTGAACTCGCCCATGGTCGTGCTTTGCAGCTTGCCCGAGTTGAGCCGGTGAAACCATTCGGTGAGGGCCGCCTTAGCGTATTCGCTTTCGAGGTTGTCGGCTGGATCGAACAGGTTCTGGCCGCCGGTCTGACGTTGGCCGCGGGTGAGCGCGCCGAGCGCGTCCAGGCGCCGGGCGATTGTCGAGGTGAACCGTAGTTCGCCCTTGCAGTTGGTCGTCACCGGCCGGAACAGCGGCGTGTTCGCCTGATGCGTCCGGTGCGTGCGGCCGAGCCCCTGGATCGCGCGATCGGCGCGCCAGCCGGGCTCGAGCAGGAAGTGGACGCGCTGCTGTTGGTTCTTGGCATCGAGGCTTGCATGGTAGGAGCGCCCGGTTCCGCCCGCGTCCGAGAAGATTAGGATGCGTTTGCGCCCGTCCATGAAAGCGGCCGCGTCCGCTTGCGCCAAGCGGGGCGAGCGGGACTCCAGCTGCTGGCCGTCGCGCCCTGGCACCAGGCGCCGCGTGCGTCCGGTGACCTCGGCGACCGCGTCGGTCCCGAACCGTTCGATGATCGCATCGAGCGCCGGGCGGATCGGCGGCAGAGCGCAGACGTGCTCGATCAGGCAATCGCGCGCCTGTTCGGCTTCGGGATTGTGGACAGGCCGGCCCGCCTCGTCGAACATCGGCGAGGAGCGCTTCTCCCCCGTTTCGTCGGTGAACGTCGTCATCTGCGCGGTGGGAAATGCGCGCTCGAGATAGTCGATCATGTACTCGCGCGGCGACAGGTCGATGTCGAGGTCGGCGCGGTCCTCGGGGGTCAGCTGGTCGAGGCGTCGGTCAAGGATGGACTCCGCAGTGGTCACCAGCTGCAGGACGACTGACTGATCCTGCCCCAAATGATGTTCGATGGCGGGCAGCACGGTCGGGAGCTTCATCGACAACAGCAGCTGGCCAAAGAAGCGCTGCTTGGTCGACTCGAAGCGCGAGCGCGCAGCGCCCTTGGCCATGGCGTTGAGCGTCTTGTTCTCAAACGCGTCGATGATGTCGGTCAGCTTGAGCGCCTCCTCCATGTTCTGGTGGATGATCGCCCAAGCGTCGGCATAGGTGTCGTAGATGCCGATCTGCTCGGGCGTCAGTTCGTGACGCAGCACTTCGTACTCGACGCCCGCGAAGCTGAGCGCCCGCGCCATGTAACGGCCAGTCGCCTTGAGGTCCCGGGCAACCAGCTCCATCGCGGCGATCCCGCCTTCGCGGATCTGCTTGATGAACTCCTCGCGGTCCGCGAACGCGGTTCCCGGCCCCCACAGGCCGAGCCGGGTCGCGTAGGCGAGATTGTTGACCTCGCTCGCTCCCGTTGCAGATGCGTAGATCACGCGCGCGCGCGGCAGCTGGTTCTGCAGGCGGACGCCAGCGATGCCCTGCAACGAGCCCTTGCGGGTCCCGAATGCGCCCTCGCCGCCCGCGACACCGCCCATCTCATGGGCCTCGTCAAACGCGAGCACGCCCTCGAACCCCTCCCCCGCCCAGGCGAGCAGCTGCAGCAGCCGGCTTGTGTCGCCACGGGCGGACCGCAAGGTCGGATAAGTAACGAACAGCACCGCCTCGCGCGCGTCGATCGGCTCGTCGATGTTCCAGCGGGTCAGCGGTTGGATGTCGAGCGCCAGCCCGCCGAGCGCCGACCAGTCGCGCCGCGCGTCGTCGAGCAGGGCTCCGTTCTTCGATACCCACACCGAGCGTCGATGGCCGGCAAGCCACTGGTCGAGGATGCAGGCGGCGATCTGCCGCCCCTTGCCCACGCCGGTCCCATCACCGGAGAAAACGCCCTGGCGGTAGGCATGGCCGTCGTTGCTGATCGCCAGCCCGCAGCCTTCCCGCTCGGGCAGGAACCGGCCTTCAAGGTCCTGGCTCCAGGCTTCACCGGCATAGACAGGTGTCTCGAGCTGGGCGACCGACAAAAGTCGATCGCGGACGCACGCCTCGGGCAGGCGCGGAACATAGCTTGGGACCGGCTCCGGGATCGAACCCATCGCGACGGATTCGACGAGCGGCGTCGGATGCTCGCCGGCGCTATGAAATCGGACCCGACTGGCGCGGTAGGGCACATAGATCCCGATCTGGTCGCCGAGCGGTGCGGGGGTCGAGAGCGGGTCGTACTCCACCGGCAGCACTTCATTGCGTTGCGGCGCGCGGAAAATCCTCGGCGCGGTCGGTGTCGATCGCACCGCGCGGAATAGCGACGGCCCCTTCCCTGCCGCCGAGCGCCCTTGCGTGCTCGGCGTCGCCGCAGGAAGCAACGCGGCGCGGAACGTGGGTTCGACGGCGTTGGCGAGTTCCACGACGGTGTCGCGAGCGATGGTGGTGCCGGTTGCACCGGAGCCGCTGACCTTATCGAGAACGATGACGCGCACCGCGATCGACGTCCCGTGACGACGATAAGCATTGGCCAATCGCGCGATCGTGCGGACGGTCTTTCCCTCGATCGCGCGGCGAAACGCTTTGCTGTGCGGCCCGGTCGGCGCGAAGCTGTCGGGCACGATCGCCACCAGGCGACCTCCCGGCAACAAGCGGGTCAACGCTGCATGGAGATGCCGCGCGGCGGCCAGCGGGTCGACATCGCACCCGCGCGACCGCGCGAACGGTGGGTTCATCAGCACGAGGCTGGGCCGGGGAAGCTCGGCATGGGTGGCGGCAATCATCGCCCCGTCGTCGTGGCGTAGCGACGCGTTCGGGAAGCTGTCCGCCAGGCGGCGCGCGCGGCTTTCGTCGAGTTCGTTCAGCTGTAGCTGCTTGACCGGCGGCAGCAGCGTGACCAGCGCGCCGTGACCCGCCGACGGCTCGAGAACGATATCGTCGGGACCGGGCTGCGCCAGCCAGACCATCAGCGCCGATAGTTCGATCGGCGTCGAGAACTGCTGAAGCATCATCTGCTCCTCGCTCCGCACGGTCTGCGTTGGCAGGGCGGCCGCGAGTTCCGCGATCGCGATGACGTCTGCGCGTGACAGCACGGGCGTACCCTGCAGGTTGCGCAGCACCGCCACCTCGAGCAGATCGTTACGCTGACGCTGGGTCCAGCGGCCGACTGCGTCGGTTCCGGCAAAGGCGCTGTCCATCGCCGCGTTGAGCGCGCGCCGATGTAGCTGGCCGTCGCGATGCAAGGCGCGCATGGCGGCAATCGCCGCAGCTTGGGCCGCGTACGTGTCCGTGGTGATCATGGTGGAAGCTCCTCGTGGGTCCTCAGCGCCTTTTCGCGCTCACCCAGCCCCTTCCCTCTTCCTCTTCTTTTGAGCGGCCAGGACGTCGGCCCAATCGAAGCCCCAGACGCGGGGGCGATGCGGGCGGACCAGCAGGCCATTCATCGCGTGGAGCTCCGCGGTGATCGCGCCCGCGTGCCGGCCCTCCTCGTCGTGGTCCTCAGCGACGATGAGCTCGGTGACGTCGGCGGGCAGCGCGACCAGCGGCAAACGACGCGCGCCGAGGCTCGCCCAGCAGGGTATTCCGGTTAGCGCGGTGTAAGCAGCGGCGGTCTCAAACCCTTCGGCGATCGCGAGCTTCCCGTCGACCGACTTCCCCCCCTGCCACGCCCCGTGGCCAGCCGTGCCCAGGGTCACCTTCTCAATCGCCTCGCCACCCGGGCCGAGAAAGATGCGCTGTACCGCTCTGAGCGAACGACCCTCGCGAATGGCGACCAGTAACGCTGGCTTGAACTGAGTGTGCGGCTTCGGCTTGTGAGGGCACCGTGGATGAAAGCGGACATCGGGAAGTCCCGGAGTTAGGAACCGGTTTTCGACGTATCGCTCCGCGATCGTGCCCCCGACCTCGCGCGCGTCGTTCCAGAGCGGCTCTACGCTCCGCACTCGACCGCTCTCGGTGGGGCGCGTCGAGGGGAGGTTCCCCGGCTCGACCTGACGGAGCGCTCGCAGGACCTCCTCTGCGGAGCATCCCGCGAAGCAGGTGACGAGGATTCCGCGGTCGCCTTGCCGGATCGATAGGCTAGGATCCCGGTCGTTATGCGCTGGGCAGCGACAAATGGCCGAGTAGCCGTGCCAACGGCCGTTAAGTCCTTCGACCAGACGAAGGGTGTCCGCGTTTGGTATGCGTGCGACCAGAAAGCTCATCTTCTAACTCCCACTCAGAATCAAACTCCCTCCTGTCCTCCTCTAGCAAGGGCGAATATAGCTGACCCACTGGACGTGATTTCTATAAATTTATAGCAGTCGCCATATTTGGCGTCCAAGGTCAACCTGTCTCGACCTTTAGCATTCCGACTCTCGACTAATTACGTAAAGCCGGCTGGTGGTGC
>CAXSEO010000238.1:0-4990 GCA_964235525.1 uncultured Sphingomonas sp.
CGCTTCGCCGCGACGGCGGAGGGCCGCGCGCATCTGGAGGCGAGCGCCGAGCAGGTGGCCGAGCTGTTCGCGCGGCTGGAGCAGGTCGGGGCCAGCGCCAAGCGCACTGACGGCGCGCCAATCCGCCGTGCGATGGCGAACCTTCGCCATGCGCTGGGCGAGCGGCTGAGCCGAGGCGAGTTCTCCGAGGATACGCTCCACGATGTCGCGGCTTTGCTCGACGAGGTCGCGCAGAAGATCGAGCGGCTGCGGTGAGCGCGGACCCAAAAACCTTTGGCGCGCGCGTGCCGACGCAATCGGCCAGCCGCTATCTCCAGCAGCTGTGCAAGCACTGGAGCCATCGGCTGACCGTGGTGTTCGATGAAGGGGAGGGGAGCGTAGACTTCCCGAACGGCGCGCGACTGGAGCTGCGCGCCGCGCCGGAGACGCTCGACCTGCTGCTGCGCGTGCCGGACGGCGAGGACGCGACCCGGATGCGCGGGGTGGTCGAGGAACACCTCAACCGCTTCGCGTTCCGGGAAGGGCCGCTGACGTTCGACTGGCGGGCGGGGTGACGTATTTCATGCTCCCGCCACCTCCAGATACGCCCGCAGCACCGCCGCGTTCGCGCCGTCCCAGCTCCAGGCGGCGGCGCGGGCGTGGCCGGCCGCGCTCATCCCCGCGCGCAGGCTCGGCTCCGCGATGATGCGCGCGATCGCCTGCGTATAGGCGGCGACGTCGCGCGGCGGCACCAGACAGCCGCTGACGCCGTCCTCGACCAGATCGACCGCACCCGTCGCGCGCGCGGCGACGACGGGCACGCCCGCCGCCATCGCCTCCGACGTCACCTGACCCCAGGTCTCGGTGACGCTGGGGTTGAACAGGATGTCCATCGACGCCACCGCGCGGCCGAGATCGTCGCCGCGCTGAAACCCCGCGAACGCCGCCTCGGGCACCCGCCCCGCGAACCAGGCGCGCGCGGGCCCTTCGCCGATCACCAGCACCCGGTGCGGCACCCCCCGCGCGCGCAGCGCGGTCACCACGTCGGCGAACACGTCGAGGCCTTTCTCCAGCACCAGCCGCCCGAGAAAGCCGATCGCGACCTCGTCGTCGCCGATGCCGAGCGAGCGCCGCCAGTCGAGGCTGCGCGCCCCGGGCCGGAAGCGGGCGTGATCGACTCCGCGTGGCCAGAGCGACATCGGCGTCGTCATCCCCCAACCGCGGAGCAGCTCGCCCATCGACGGCGTGGGGGTGAGCACCCGCGTCGCCCGGTTGTAGAAGCGCGTCAGCGTCCGCACGACCAGCGGTTCCAGGAGGCCGATGCCGTAGTAACGCGGGTAGGTCTCGAACCGGGTATGGACCGAGGCGACCACCGGCAGCCCGCGCCCTCGCGCCCATGTCGTCGCGCGATGCCCGAGGAACTCGGGCGCGGCGACATGGACGAGATTGGGCGCGAACGCGGCCAGGTCGCGCCGCGTCTGCCGGGGCAGGCCGTAAGCGAGCTTGTATTCCTCGCGCCCGCCCGGGACGGCGAAGGCGGGCACGCTGACCAGATCGCCTTGCGGCGGAAAGGCGGGGGTGACAGTGGTGGGCGAATACACCCTGACACTCGCGCCCTGTGCGAGCAGGTACGCGACGAGCAGGTTCAGCGCCTGGTTCGCGCCGTCGCGGATATAGTTATAGTTGCCGCTGAACAGCGCGATGCGAAGGTCGGCGGGGGCCATCGGGGCGGGCTGGTAGCGGGGCAGGCGGGCGGCGTCCACATCGGGGACGAATGGGGCCGGCCCGGTGTTGTCAGGGGCCAGGGCTAGGAACGGACGTCACATCGAGCCATCGTCGGACCGCATGGTGAAAGTACGACCGCCCAAGAGCCCAGGACCCGCCACCTCGACCAGATACTTGGCCCCGACCGTCAGCGGTGGGGCTGCACGACCCTGGGACCAGCCATCCGGAATGCGCCCGTAAACAAAGCTGGTCCGACAGCGGGCCTCGGCTGAGGTAGAGATAGCCCACACGGGCGGAGATTGAGCAATATCTGTTCCGTCACGCGTGATCGTAAGACCCTGTATACAAGGTGCAGTGTCCCCGCGAGTCACGTCGATGTCGACTGTTCCATCGTGCCGCCGCACGTCTATTACCGGCTCTTGTACGCACGACGACAGAAGCCAAATACAAGGCGTGAGCGCGACCAGCGATCGTCTAGTTCCCATAAATACGAGTACCAAGGAGCTTAGCGCCTAGCCGAGATCTTAGTGTTACATCATCCGGAGTTAGTCCTCGACGCGCACCGGCCAAGTCACCGACGATTTGCGCTTGTCCTTCAAGTGTTTCCGCCTCGAACGGAAGATGGCGTGACCTGTAGTCGTACAATCGCTCAGCATTGCCGTATCGTTTTAGCTCAGCAGCATACCGAGCACCAAACCCGGAGAAGCCCCAAGTCGCATATTGGACAACGTGCGTGTACTCATGCAACAGAAGTTTCAGCCCACCCACAGTCTGCGGCAGATTGTCCGGCCGAAACCATGCAAGATCGGGCTTGACGAAAATAGTATTACCAAGTGTGATGGCAGGGTTGCCATTCAGGAAAGCGGTGAACGCGATAGTGGAGTAGCCGCATCCTGGTACTACTCGGACCAAGCTAGCTGATACTCGATCGCCATAAGCCTCTTTCACCAAGCGTTGCTCGCGCTCGGTAAGCGGCCGTGCGAGTGGGCCGCCTGATACGCTAATGATCTCGTCGGCCGCACGGTGGGAGACCCTGCCTAGCAGCACAAGCGAGTCGGTGAGGAACTGGCCCGCGCCGGCCTTTGCTCGGTTTACGGCAGCGCCGGGGACGCTGAGCACCACGTCCACAAGCCTGCTTTCCTGTCGCGCAAGCTCTTGAGCAAACATCCGGCGGATGGGAGCGAACGGATCGAAAGAAGGCGACATTGGCTCCCGTCACACAGGCGCATCCTGCAAGGTGGACGGGTACCCGCTAGCTATAGCTTTTCAAGAGTCGTCTACTCTGTTGCTCGTTCGTTCTCTCCGGCCTATCTCTCATCAATGCCCAAACCCCAGAAGCGCTATGTCTGCCAGGCCTGCGGCTCCGTCGCCTCGCGCTGGGCGGGGCAGTGCGCGGACTGTTCGGAGTGGAACACGCTGGTCGAGGAGGCGGGGGCGGTGGTGACGCCGTTCGCGGCCAGGCACAACCTTCAGGGTGGCGGGCGCGCGGTGACGCTGGTGGCGCTCGACGCGGAGGTTGCGCTCCCCGAACGGATGGCGAGCGGCATCGCCGAGCTCGACCGCGCGCTCGGCGGCGGGTTCGTCGAGGGGTCGGCGACGCTGATCGGCGGCGATCCCGGCATCGGCAAGTCGACACTGCTGCTCCAGGCGGCGGCAAAGCTCGCGCGGGCGGGGCGGTACGTCGCCTATGTCTCGGGCGAGGAAGCGGCGGACCAGGTGCGGCTGCGCGCGCGGCGACTGGGGCTCGGCGACGCGCCGGTGCAGCTCGCGGCGGCGACCAGCGTGCGCGACATCCTCACCACGCTGAGCGGCGGGCGAGTGCCCGACCTGCTGGTGATCGACTCGATCCAGACCATGCACTCCGACCTGATCGAGGGCGCGCCGGGCACCGTCAGCCAGGTGCGCGCCTCGGCGGGCGAGCTGATCCGCTTCGCCAAGGAGCGCGGCACGGCGGTGGTGCTGGTCGGCCACGTCACCAAGGACGGCAGCATCGCCGGGCCCCGCGTGCTGGAACACATGGTCGACACGGTGCTGAGCTTCGAGGGCGAACGGTCACACCAATACCGTATCCTGCGCGCGATCAAGAATCGCTTTGGCGGCACGGACGAGATCGGCGTGTTCGCGATGGCGGATGAGGGGCTGGCCGAGGTGGCGAACCCGTCCGCGCTGTTCCTGACCCATCGCGAGGAGGGCGTGACGGGCACGACCGTGTTTCCGGCGCTGGAAGGGACGCGGCCGGTGCTGGTCGAGATCCAGGCGCTGGTGGTGCGGCTGGCAAGCGGGGCGACGCCGCGCCGGTCGGTGGTGGGGTGGGACGCGGGGCGGCTGGCGATGGTGCTGGCGGTGCTGGAGGCGCGGTGCGGGCTCTCGTTTTCCTCCGCCGAGGTGTACCTCAACGTCGCTGGCGGCTACCGCGTGCAGGACCCGGCGGCGGACCTCGCGGTCGCGGCGGCGCTGGTGTCGGCGCTCAGCGAGCGACCGGTGCCCGCCGACGCGGTCGCGTTCGGCGAGGTGGCGTTGTCGGGCGAACTGCGGCCGGTGGCGCACGGCGCGTTGCGGCTCAAGGAAGCGGGCAAGCTCGGCTTCGAGCGCGCGCTGGTGCCTGCATCGGTGTCTGGGGAAAAGGCGGGGCTGACGCTGAGCGGGTTTCGCACGCTGGGCGCGTTTACGGGGCATATGCTGGGGAAATGAGAAGCCGGGCTTAGGACCGGACAAGCGCGCCGCCCCTACCCGCGAGCGCTACGCGTGCTATGTCCTTCGCATGGGTCTCTCCGCGCTCGACATCCTCGTCCTGCTCGCCGTCGCGGGGTCCGCGCTGATGGGCGTGTCGCGCGGGTTCGTGGCGGAGGTGCTGTCGCTGTTCGCCTGGGTCGCGGTCGTGTTCGCGCTCAAGCTGTTTCATGCGCCGGTTGCCGCCGCGCTCGCGGGGCCGATCGGGACCGTGTCGGGCGCGGCGGTGCTGGCGTTCGCGCTGATCGCGGGCGTGACGTACTTCGGCGGGCGGGTGGTCGCGCGCGCGCTCGGCAAGCGGACGCGCACCTCCGTGCTCGGCCCGGTTGACCGCGCGCTGGGTTTCGGGTTCGGCGCGTTCAAGGGGCTGGTGCTCGCCAGCCTCGCGTTCCTGCTCATGGCGCTGGTGGTCGACACGGTCGACGGCGGACCGACGCGCCGGCCGCTATGGATCACCAACTCGCGCACCTATCCGCTGCTCAACGCCACCAGCGCGAGCATGGCGGACATGATCGACCGCCGCCGCCGCGGCCGCCCGGCGTTCGGTGACGACGCC
>CAXSEO010000239.1:0-4967 GCA_964235525.1 uncultured Sphingomonas sp.
GACGAATTTACCGAGACCACCTCAAAGGGCATTGAGGATGTGGGGGGCGCCGCCAAAGGCAAGGCAATCATCGTCCTCAACCCCGCCGAACCACCGATGATGATGCGCGACTCGGTTTTCACGCTCTCCTCCGGAGCCGACGAGGATCTCATCGCGGCCTCGGTCGAAACGATGGTGGCGCGGGTGAACGCGTATGTTCCCGGCTATCGGCTCAAGCAAAAGGTGCAGTTCGAGCGCTTCGGCTCGAACAATCCCGTCGCCATCCCCGGGGTTGGCAGCTTCGAGGGGATCAAGACAAGTGTGTTCCTCGAGGTCGAGGGCGCGGCGGATTACCTGCCCGCCTATGCAGGCAATCTCGACATCATGACCTCGGCCGGGTTGCAAACGGCCGAGAAGATCGCGGCGCGCATCCTGCTCAAGAAAGCCGCCTGATGAAGTTAGATCCGCATATCACCAAGCTTTACATCCAGGACGTGACGCTGCGCGACGGGATGCACGCGATCCGTCATCAATACGGCATCGATCATGTCCGCAAGATCGCCAAGGCGCTCGACGACGCGAAGGTCGACGCGATCGAGGTGGCGCATGGCGATGGGCTGAACGGATCATCGTTTAACTACGGCTTTGGCGCGCATACCGACTGGGAGTGGATCGAGGCGGTCGCCGATGTTCTCACCTATTCGGTGCTGACCACGCTGCTGATTCCGGGCATCGGCACGATCAAGGAGCTGAAGCACGCCCACGCTCTCGGCGTCCGTTCGGTGCGGGTCGCGACCCATTGCACCGAGGCGGACATCTCGAAACAGCATATCGTCGCGGCGCGCGATCTCGGAATGGACGTGTCGGGCTTTCTGATGATGAGCCACATGAGCCCGCCCGATGCGCTCGCCGGACAGGCCAAGCTCATGGAAAGCTATGGCGCCCACTGTGTCTATGTGACCGACTCTGGCGGGGCCATGGACATGGACGATTATCGCGCGCGGCTCGAGGCCTATGATCGCGTCCTCAAGCCGGAGACGCAGCGCGGAATCCACGCGCACCATAATCTGTCGTTGGGCGTCGCAAACTCGATCGTCGGCGTGCAAGCGGGCGCGATTCGCGTCGATGCGTCGCTGGCGGGCATGGGAGCCGGCGCAGGTAACGCACCGCTCGAAGTGTTTATCGCCGCCGCCGATCGCAAAGGCTGGAGCCACGGCTGCGACCTCTACGCATTGATGGACGCCGCCGAAGAACTGGTCCGACCGCTCCAGGATCGGCCGGTGCGTGTGGATCGCGAAACGCTGAGCCTAGGCTACGCTGGCGTTTATTCAAGCTTCCTGCGCCACGCCGAAAAGGCAAGCATCGATCACGGCGTCGACACCCGCGCGATCCTGGTCGAGCTCGGTCGCCGGCGCATGGTCGGCGGCCAGGAGGACATGATCGTCGACGTGGCGCTCGACATCGCTGGCGCGGGCCATGGCGCGACGGCGACGGCCAACGATTGACGGGGTCGAGACAGGCCGGTCGCGGCGTCCGGTGGGGATTGCCGCGGCCCGGAGAACCGGTCGCTCGTGACCAGGTGAGGAGAGCGTGTTGGTTTAGAACAAAGACGCTGACACTCGCGGCGGAGATCAGGGACCAGCTCACAACTCCGCTCCAGCTACCAGCGCCGTCCGGGCGAAGCGGCGAGACTCGTCGCCAGCGGCCAGCCCGGTCGCGGCGCGTGGCGACGCTGTCGCTCGGCGCGACGGGAAAGTGGTGCGTCAACGGTCTCGCCCCGTTGGGGCTCGCGGGCACTCCGCGCACCGTGTCGCTGCAGATCACAACTATTGTTAGGACGGGAAAGGGAAGCGCATGGATCTGGGCATCAAGGGACGACAGGCGATTGTTAGCGCCGCCAGCAAGGGACTGGGCAGGGCTTGCGCGATGGCGTTGGCGCAAGAGGGAGCTAACGTCGTCGTCAACGGTCGCGATGGGACGTCGCTGGAGGAGACCGCGGAGGCGATCCGCATGGCGGCACCGGACGTCCGAGTGGTGACGGTCATCGGCGATGTGACACAGCCCGCGACGCGGCAGGCGCTGGTCGACGCGGCGGGCGCGCCCGACATCCTCGTCAACAACGCCGGCGGGCCGCCGCCGGGCGACTTCCGCGACTGGAACCGAGACACCTGGGTCGCGGCATTCGACGCGAACCTGTACAGCGCGGTCGAGATGATCCGGCTCGTCGTCGACGGCATGGGTGAGCGCGGATTCGGCCGCGTCGTCAACATCACTTCGTCGACAGTCCGCGTTCCCATTCCAGTGATTGGACTGTCCAACGCGATGCGAGCCGGGCTGACCAACTTCGTTTTCGGTCTTGCGCCGTCGCTATCATCGAAAGGAGTGACGATAAACAACCTGCTGCCCGGCCCCTTCGACACCAACCGGCTGCGCCACTCCAAAGAGATTACGCGCCATCTCACCGGCAATCCGGTGGCGGGCAGGGTCGGCGATCCGGCTGAACTCGGCGCGGCCTGCGCTTTCTTGTGCAGTGCGCAGGCCGGCTATATCACCTCGCAGAACCTGCTGCTCGACGGTGGTCTTTACCCCGGCAGCTTCTAAAACATCGGCGCTTCTGATCCGGAAGGATAGTTGAGGAGTACGTCACGGCTTCACGTGACGCTCGCGCGACCCTTCTCACCGGGGATGATCCATCGTCCGCCCCCTCCTCAGAGCGGCAGCGACATCTGGTCCGGTTCGACGCGGCACGAATGCCCGAAGCGTTGCCTCAAGCGCCGATGGGAAGCGCGTCAATTGGGCGCTCGCGCTTGCCGGAGCCGTGCCTCGAAACCTCTGGGCGGGCGGCGGCAGCCCGCCTTTTGCGGCCCACCGCCCCGAGACTTGCACAGTTTGCCCCTGTACCTGAACTATTCTAGCCCGCGACACGCAGCAAATATTTCGCATTGGCCACGGGCGTAGGTCCGATGCAGGGTCTCCGGAAGGTCCGATTGGTTGGGAGCGCCGGGGAATGCGACACTTACGCTGCACGTGACGGTGCGGGTCAGAACGCTGCTCACCGCTTTGCCTCGTTCGGTGCTAGAACCGTTCGCGACACTGGTGAATGTCTGGTGCGGCCGGTCACGTTGGTGTGCCTCGGTCCCAAGGCCCTATCTCCTTGCGACCGATGGTCCAGTCCTCCATTTAGCTTGGGTTAAGGACCGACACCATCCTGGTGGCGAAGCGGGGATCTCTACATGAACATCTTGCACATCGACGCCAGCGCCAGCGACGCGGCAACTTCCCACTCGCGCCGTCTTTCATCTGCCCTGGTGGGAAAGCTGAAAGCCGCCAACCCCGCAGCGTCAGTCGTTTACAGGGACGTTGCAGTTGATCGCCTTCCCCATGTCGACATGACCATCCGTCAGGCGTGGATGCCAGAGGGCGAAAAGGATGGCTTGCTCACCGCGACCGCGACGCGTTCCAAGGCCGTGGTGGACGAACTCAAAGCCGCCGATATTCTCGTCATCGGTTCGCCAATGTACAACTTCTCGGTTCCCTCGACCTTGAAGACCTGGATCGATCACATCGCAATTGCCGGGCAGACGTTCCAGTACACCCCGAGTGGCGCGAAGGGTCTGCTGACGGGGAAGGCCTATCTCGCGCTCTCTTCTGGCGGCGTCTACTCGGAAGGCCCGTTCGCCGCGGTGGAGCACCTCGCGACCTATCTTACTGCGATACTCGGCTTTTTGGGAATCAGCGAAGTCGAGGTCGTGCGTGCTGAGGGAGTTGCCTACGGGCCCGAGCAAGACAGGGCCGCTATGGCATCCGCCCACGAGCGCATTGGAACGCTCGTCCCCGGATAGGTGCGTCGCAGCCGTCCCCCAATCGTCCCGCGCGAGCGTGGCCCGAGCACCCCGATGACAAGGCAGGACGCGTGAGGCCGGCATGGTGCTAAGCGTGGCGGATCAACGTCCAGCCGTTGGTAGGCTGCTCTCTTTGCGAGCGGCCGGGATGTTTGCCGTCAATGGGCTACGCCGCCGTTGGCACTTCGCGTTTGATGAGGAACTGCGCCGCGAGCCGCGGGCGGCGCAGGATTAGCATCCTTGATCTGGGTGGGGAACGGGTCGACGCTGCGAACGATCAGAATGTTGTCACTTCCGCCGTTGATCCCGGCCATGCGCCGCATCGGCTGGCCCACGCCGGGCATGCACCGCGTCAGGTCGCGGGTGCGATGGCGGACGATGGGCAGCGCCTGCTTCTCAGCGACATGAAGGCCAGCTCGCCCCTTCAACCGTTTGCGACAACCACAGTACGCGTGTTTAGGTAAGCCTCCAGCGCTTCGGGGCCGCCCTCGGTACCGTAGCCTGAGTCCTTGATGCCCCCGAACGGCAGCTCCGCCGAGGGCGCGGCGGGCGTGTTCACCCACAACATTCCGACCTCCACCCGTCGCGCGAGCAGGTCGGCGTTCGCCAGCGACCGGGTGAACGCATAGCCGGCGAGTCCGTAGGATAGGCGGTTGGCCTCCGCGATCGCCTCGTCCAGCGCCTCGAACCCGCGGATGCCCGCAACTGGGCCGAACGGCTCGTCGTTGAACAGCTTTGCGTCGAGCGGCACATCGTCGAGTACGGTCGGCTGCCAGAAATTGCCCGCCTCGCCGATCCGCTCGCCGCCCGTCAGCACGGTCGCGCCGCGTGCCACCGCGTCCTGCTGGAACTCGGCCATCGCGGCGAGCCGGCGCGGGTTGGCGAGCGGCCCCATCTGCGTGCCTTCGGTCATGCCGTCGCCGACCTTCACGCCGCGCGCGAGATCGGCCAGCTCCTCCGCGAACCGCTCCCGGACGCTCTCGTGCACCAGGAAGCGCGTCGGCGAGATGCACACCTGACCGGCGTTACGGAACTTCGCGCCGCCGGTGCTCCTGACCGCCAGCGAGACACCCGCGTCGTCGCAGACGATCACCGGCGCGTGCCCGCCCAGCTCCATCGACACGCGTTTCATATGCCGCCCCGCCA
>CAXSEO010000240.1:0-4948 GCA_964235525.1 uncultured Sphingomonas sp.
TATGAAGCTGTCCCACATCCGTGATCTCGTGGCCGTCGCGGAACTTGGCGGACTTCGTCGCGCCTCTCGCCATCTGGGCGTCGCGCAACCCGCGCTGAGCCGCAGCATCCGCGACCTCGAAGTGGAACTGGGCGTCACGCTGTTTGAGCGCGGATCGACCGGCATGACTTTGACGCCCGCCGGACAGGCATTTGCGCGACGCGGGGCGGCGGTCCAGGCGGAACTGGACCGCGCGCGCGACGAGGTGCGCCAGCTGAGGGGCGAGGGGGCGGGGCAGGTCGCGATCGGCCTGTCGACCGCCGCGCATGTCGCGCTGTTACCGCGCGTGCTGCCGCCGTTCCTGCGCGGCTACCCGGACGCGCGGCTCAAGATCAGCGAGGGGCTGTTCCCGGCGTTGGAACCGGGGGTGCGTGAGGGGTCGCTCGACTTCTATGTCGGCCCGCTCGCGGAGGAGCGGCTGGGCGGCGAGTTCGTGGTCGAGAAGCTGTTCGACAATCACCGCGTCGTCCTGTGCCGACGCGGTCACCCGCTCGCCGGCGTGACCACGCTGCGCGAGTTGGTGGGGGCGAGATGGGTCGCGACCTCGGTGACGACGAACAGCGCGGCCGAGCTCTACCCGCTGTTCGAGCAGCACGGCCTGCCCCCGCCGACCATCTCGGTGCAGACGCAGAGCGCGCTGTCGATGATCACCGTCGCGGCGTCGACCGACCTGCTGACGGTGTTGCCGCGCCAGTGGCTCGGCTCCGCGCCGGTGGTCGCGTTGCTCGCGCATGTCCAGCTCGACACGACACTTGAAGCACCGGCCATCTGCGTCGTGAACCGCGCGCGTCTGCCGCTCACGCCGGTGGCGCAGCATCTGTTCGACCTGTTCCGCCGGGCGGGGCTCAACCAGTAGCGACGGGGCCGTCGGTGCAGGTCATGTGCGCGACCGCCGCGGCGAGTATGTGGCCGATCACCGCGATGTCTTGCCCGTCTCGAGGCGCGTAGATCAGCGTGTAGGTGAGCGGCAGCCCGAGCGTGACGCCCGCCAGCCCGTGCCGCTCGCCCCACCCGGCCGCGATCACCGCCCGGTTATCGCTCGGCCCCAGCACCATATGCATCGAGCCATCGGCGGGGTGGATGTGCGCGATCTCGCCACGCGTCGCGACCGCGTCCGCGCAGCAGCGCGCGCGGGCCGTCACCGCCTGGTGGCGCTTCTCGAAACAGCTGCGCGCGAAGGTGAGGTGCTCCGCATCGTCCGCGACCGCCCGCTCGAACCGCGCCTGGAGGCTCGCCATCGCGGCTGCGGGGGCGTGCTGGTCGAGCTGGCGGTGCGGGACCGGATGCGGGGCGACGCGCGGACGCGCTCCGGCCCGTAGAGGCAGATCGTCGAGGCGGGCGCGGTCCCCCGCCTCGCCCTGCCGCGTCAGGAGCGGCGTGATCGCCAGCGGATCGCGCATCAGCATCCGTAGCCGGGTGGTGGTCAGCCATCCGCGCCAGTCGGCGGAAAGGCCGCCGGGCCCTAGCGATCGCCACCGCCGGTAGTCTCCTACCGCCCACGCCGCCGCCGATCCGCCCGCCGCCGCGCCGACCAGCAGCACGGCTCGCGCACGCCTGGTCAACGTTCGTCGCCTCGTCGAGCGCGGTCAGTCCGCAAGGTAATCTTCAGTGGCGGGGTGCCCCGCCTTGCCTGCCAGCCACGCCGCGCCGCGCGCGTACAGATCCTCGACCGCCGCGCCCATCCGCCCGGGCATATCGCGCTTGATCGTCATCCCCGCCTGCGTCTGCAAATAGCCGAGATGCCGATACCCGACCGGGAAGCTGTCGAGCAGCGTCTGGTCGAGCACCAGCACAGCGCCCGGGACGACCGGGTCCATGCGGTCGCGCTCATAGGTGGGCTGGCGCCACACGATTCCCCAACGACCGCCGCGCCGCTCGAAGAAGTCGTAGAAACGCCCCTCGCACACCACGTCGACGGGCAGGTCGTGGACCACCGACCGCTGCGCGATCGTCATCTTGGTCTGCACCACCGCGCGATCGCCCGCGAGCTCGACGTCGGTGCCGCCCAGCATATGCTGGACGTCAACGCCGCGCGCCCAGGCCGCGCGCGAGCTGGCGACGAAGTCGGCCCCACTCGACTGCTGCCAGGTCGCCGACATCACCGAGTCGTCATGCCACAGGGTCAGCAGCTTGTCCCACTGGCCGCTGTCGCGCCACACCGCCCAGCTTTCCACCATGTCACGAAGGATCGCGCGGTCGCGCATCGCGGCATCGTCCATCTCAGGCGAAACTCCGTCCGATAAACCAGAACATTCCCACCGCTACCAGCCCGGACGCCAGCACGTCGACCGTAATCGGCCGCGGCGTCGCCAGCCGCGCCCGGCGTACCGCCACCACCACGCCGGTCGCCGCGAGCACCACCGTCAGCTGCGCCATCTCCACCCCGACATTGAACCCGACCAGGATCTCCGCCAGCTTCTCGGGCGGCAGGCGGCTTTCCAGCAGGTCGGCGGCGAAGCCGAAGCCGTGGATCAGCCCGAAGACGGTGGTGACCACCATCCGCAGCCGCCCGGTGTCCTGCAGATGCCCCGAGATAAATAGGTAGCAGGTCGTGAAAATCGCCGCGCCGATGAGCAGCAACGGCGGCAATGTCCCGTATCCCGCCAGCCGCAACGCCGCCATCGCCAGCAGCAACGCGCCGGTCGCGAGCGCCAGCTTGGTCGGGCGCTTGAGCGAGACGACGATGTTCTCGACCCCGATCAGCGCGATGGTGAGCGCGACCAGCGCGTCGATATACTCCGCGTGCGGCCGGATCAGTCCGGTGACGGCGAGGCCGAGCGTCAGGCTGTGCCCGATCGTGAACCCGGTGACGACGAACACCAGGTCGCGCAGCCGCCGCGAGATCAGCACCAGCCCGAGCAGGAACGACATATGGTCGACGCCGGTGAAGATGTGCATGATGCCCATGCCGACGAAGCGGAAGAAGCCCGCGTCGCCCAGCTCGCCGCCCTGGCTCTTCTTCAGGTCGAGCGTGCGGCCGTCGGCGGTGAAAAGCTGCTCGACGAAATCGCCGCTCGCGAACTGGATTTGCGCGAGGTCGAGATGGGTCGGGACCAGATCGAAGAAGGCGTCGAAGCGGAGGCTGATCGGGGCGGTGCCGGGGCAGTCATACACCATCTCGGTACGGCGAAAGCCGGTGGCGGCGAGCACCATGCGCGGCCTCACCGCGGCGGGGCAGGCCTTGTCGCCCGCGCTCGCGCCGACGCGCGGCGCGAGGTAGGCGATGATTCGCGCGTCGCTCGGGCGGCGTCCATGCGGGTCGATCCGTACCGCTTCGCGATCCGGGATCGTCACCCCGACGCGAATGATGCGGCCGTCGATCGTCCAGGTCGAGTGCGTCTCGCTGCGCGTGTGCGCCAGCGCCTGCCCACTGCCAAGGCAGAGCAGCAGCAACGCCAGCGCGAGCCTGGCGAGCCTCACCGGAAGGCTGGCGCGATCTGGATGTCGGCGCGCTTGCGGAGGAATTGATCCGCGCCCGCCTGCATGCGCGCGACCTTGTCCGCGCGATAGTCGGCCAGCACGGTGTCGCGCACTAGGCTATAGGGCTGCGGCGTCGGCGGCGCGTTGTGCGCCATCGCCAGCACGTGAATGCCGTCGGGTGCCTGCACCGGATCGGACAGCTGCCCATCCTTGAGCGCGCGCGCCGCCGCGAACAGGGGAGGGCCGAGATGCAGGCGCGCGGCGAAATAAAATTCCTCGCCGTCGCTCGTCTTGCCGGTGTCGGTCAGGCCGTGCGCGGCGGCGGCGGCCGCGACCGGCTGCCCCGCCCGGATCGCGGCGACGGCGGCGCGCGCTTCGTCCACCCCCGGCGCGCGGTAGTCGGTCACTGTCATCACGCCCTCGTTGGCGTAATTGGCGGCGCGCGCGCGGTAGAAGTCGCGCAGGGCGTCCTCGGTTGGCTGGCTGGCGTCGGCGTCAACCGCCTGCTGTCCCTCGACCGCGCCGACCAGCGCGGTCCGCACCTCGACCACGTCGTTCTGCAGCCCAAGCTCCACCCCGCGCTGGACGTAGAGTTCCTCGCGGATCATCGTGTCGAGCGTCTTGCGCTTTTCCGCCGCCGTCGCGCGGTCGAGCCCGACCCCGTAGAGCGCGTTGAGCTGGGTGGTGTAGTCGCTCATCAGGATCGGGACTTGGTTGACGATCGCCACGTCCTCGGGCGGCACCCCCGCGATGCGCGTGCCCTGCGCGGTGAACAGCCCGGCGCCGGCGATGACCAGCCCGGCGACCGCGCCGACCCCGCACAGGATCAGCGATCGCTTCTCGGACGGACGATCCAGGCGCCAGCTGGTGCGCGGCGGGTAAGTCGGAGTGTTGGTCACCATGGCTTACTTCACCGGCGGGTGGAGCGACGCGACGTACACCGCCACCGCGCGCGCCTCGTAGGGGGACAGGATGCGGGCGTAGGCGGGGCTGACGCCCGCCAGCCCGTGTTCGAGGATGTAGGCGATGTCGGCCTCGCTGCCGTTGCCCTTCAGCCATTTGCCGTCGACGAGGTTGGGCGCGCCGATCGATGGGTCGCCCTGCGCGTCCGGGCTGTGGCAATCGTAACAGCCCGCGTCGCGCGTGAAGAGCACGCGCCCGCGTTCGATCGCGGCGAGCGGGTAGCCGCCGTTGCCGTTAGCCGCGCGCAGGAACGCGGCCACGTCGCGCACCCCCGCCGGGGTCAGCGGGGGCAGCTTCTCGCGCGCATAGGGGACCGCGCGGGCATAGTTGGGCATGGAGGCGAGGTCCCATCCCCGCGTGTCGCCCGCGCGGATGCCGTGCAGCACGATCTGCTCGATCTCGCTCGCCTTGCCCGAGCCGTACAGGAAGTCGTCGTCGGTCAGGTCGGGTACGGCACGCGCGGAGCTGCCTTTGGCGTCCGCGCCGTGGCACGACGCGCAATGCGCGAGGTACACCCGCACGCCGT
>CAXSEO010000241.1:0-4914 GCA_964235525.1 uncultured Sphingomonas sp.
CGCGGCAAACCAGGTCGCGGCGCAGGTAGCGGACTGGGTGGGGCGGTAGAGGCTGATGAGGGATTGATCGGCTGTTACGTAGCTCCCGTGATCTTTCTTGCGTTCCGTGTTAACACGGCGGGTACATTTTTATGGAAGCCAGAATGCCGTTCAAGGACGAGGTATGGGAGCGGCCTGCCGTGGGTGGCGATGTCGGCGGTATCGCGATTGACACGGTCGCCGCGCTCCTTGCTATACGAACGGCGTTGCAAAAGCTTGCCGGAGCTCAAAGCGTAGATATCTCCGATGAGCTGGACGTCATCCAAAATGTATCGGAGAGTCTGGACAAAGCCTTCGAGGAACTGTCGGGATGGATAGCGCCATATGACCCTCGATGAGTCCCAGCGTGATGCTTGGCGGCGTAAACAAGAGCAACGTACTCTGGACGGGCCACAGACTTTGGCAGGCGGACATGGTGGTGGGTCCGACGGCCTAGGAGCGCGAGTGGCAAAAATCGAAGCTCATATCGAGCACGTTCGAGCGGATCTTGAGAAGCTGCGGGATGTTCCAGTTAGGATCGCCGTTCTTGAGGAGCGGCTCACTCATCTTCCAACTAAAGGGTGGATGGTGGGCTCGCTGGGGACCGCGTTGGCCGTGATTGCAGCTCTCATCGCATTCAGCGAGAAGATACATTCACTTGTACACTGATTACGGCACCCGCCTGACCGGGACCGGCGCGTTGCAGATATCCACCCCGCCCGCGGGCCGGATGAAGAACGCGTCGTGGCGGTTGGCGCGCGCCTCGACGTAGCGCGTGAAGCTGTCACTCTCCGTCGAGAGGTATTGCAAGTGCGGCCGCTCCGCCTCGGGCAGCTCGCTCGCGAGCCGCACCGAGCGGATCGGCACCCGCTCGCCCGCCGTCTTGTAGAAGCCGAGGTCGCCCGTTCCACGCGGCAGCGAGGAGAGATTGTCGATCCCCTCCACCACGCGCCCGACCAGCGCGATGTTGCGGTCTAGGTGGCGCGGCGGTGTCCCAATGACCGCGTACAGCTCCGCGCCGGTGCCCGTGTCCGGCGACAGGTCGCGCCCGACGCCGACGGCGGCGTAGCAATGAACGGGCCAGGCATGAGCGGGCTTGGCGTCGATGCCGACCGGCCAGCCACGAACGAAGCCCGTGTTGACGGCGTACGAATCGCTACGAAGAGCTTCTGCGAACACTTCCACCGTTTTGTCCGACGACGATAAGCCGTTTCTCCGAACCGCCTCGAACTGCTCTTGGCGGAACCGCTGGGTTAAGGGTGTAAAGGGCAGCGTTCCCTGTAGCGTGGTGAGGTAGTCACCCTCTCCCATCCTCTCCAACCCGCCCGGCAAAGCCTTCGCCTTCGCCTTGTCGTCGCTGTCCGGGTCGCCCCATTGCGCGACGTAATTGTCCTGCGCGCGGTTTACGGACAGCCCGTCCCACCAGTGCGCGCGGGCTAGCTTGCGGATGTTGCGGACCCAGCCCTGGCTGAACGGCGCTGGCATGAGCTGGATCACCACGCGCCGCGCGCGCCCGGCGGCGTCGGGCGCGAAGTCCATCACGAGCAGGTCGTCCGCGCCGATCGTCACCCACTCGTCCGCGCGGGCGGCGGCGATCACGGAAGCTGGCGTGACAGGTGACGCGGCGGGCGCGGCTTGCATCGCGACTGCGGCGAGAAGGGCAAGGATCATCGCCGCAAGCTGCACGACCGTCCGCCCGCGCGCAACCGCCGCGCGCCTGCACCGTTACGCATCGGAAGCAACGGAAAGGGTAGAACATGGACGTCTCCAGCGGCTCGGTGGTCGAGCGGATCGCGCGGGTGCTCGCAGGGCAGCGAATTAGCGCCAATGCGGACGGCGACGCGGAGTCGGCGGGCAGCCTCGTCGACGCGCACTGGCGCGAGCATCAGGCGGACGCGGTGGCGGTGCTCAAGACGCTGCGCGAACCCGACCACCGCATGGCCGCGGCGGGCGACGTCGCGGTGTGGGAGCGGATGATCCTCGCGGCGCTGGAGGAGACCAGGCCGGAGACGGTGGTGTTGTAGAGACGCTTCGGGTCGAGTGAGATCAGTTCCTCCCCCGCAAGGGGGAGGGAGACCGCCCGGCGAAGCCGGGTGGTGGCGGGGGAGGATCCCCAACTGCTTCGGGTATAGCGGTCCTCCCCCTCCGTCACGGCTTCGCCGCGCCACCTCCCCCTCGCGGGGGAGGAGCTCACCCTTCGACCGAATACGGTTCAATCCACAAACACCGGTGCGCGCCGCTCCATGTTGGCGCACACCGCCTCGACCTGGTTGGGGGAGCGGAGCAGCCGCGCCTGCTCCTCACTCTCCGCCAGCAGCAGCGCGGGCGCATCCGCGTCCGCCGCCGCATTGATCAGCCGCTTGGCGGCGCGGATCGCGTGCGGGTTGCGGGCAGCGATCTCCTCCGCCAGCGCCAGCGCCGCCGCGCGCGGGTCCTCGGCCAAGCGGGTCACAAAGCCGAGCCGCTCCGCCTCTGCCGCGCCGAACTCGCGCGCGGTATAGGTCAGCTCGCGCAGATGGTCGTCGCGCACGGTCGTCCGCCACAGCGCGATGCCCGCCATGTCGGGGACGATACCCCAATGGAGTTCGCGCACCGCGAACCGCGCGTCCGGGTGCGCGATCCGCACATCCGCGCCCGCGATGATCTGCAGCCCGCCGCCGAACGCGACCCCGTGGACGGCGGCGATCACGGGCACGCCGAGCGCGCGCCAGCCCCAGGCGACATGCTGGACGAGGTTGGCGGGGCCATGCGTGCGGGCTGCGATGCTGAGCCCGGACCCGCCCCCGGCCATGCTCGCCATGTCGAGCCCGGCGCAGAACGCGCGCCCCTCACCGGACAGCACGGCGCAGCGCAGCCCGGCGGTCGCGTCCAGTGTCGCGAGCGCGTCGGCGATGCCGGCGAACATCGCCGGGTCGAGCGCGTTCATCTTGTCCGCGTGGGCGAGCCGCACGTCGGCGACGCCGCCGGTGATGTCGATGCTGACGCGGTCGGTCATGTCCTGCTCCTCGACGCTCGGTGTAGCGGCTTGCTTGGCGCGCGGGAACGGCGTGTGTAGGGCCCGAGCGCATGAGCTTCGACGTGCAGCGTTTCGCGGGGTATCGGCATGGCCATGGCGGGCGGCTGGGCATCGACTATCACGCGCATGGCGACGACTGGGTCGAGCTCGAGCTGCCGTATCGCGAGGAGCTGATCGGCGATCGCGAGACGGGGGTACTCGCCTCCGGGCCGATTGTGACGATGATGGACATGGCGACCAGCTTTGCGGTGTGGCAGCGGCGCGACCGCTTCGTGCCGCACGCGACGCTCGACCTGCGCGTCGATTACCTCCGCGCCGCGCGGCCGGGGGCGACGGTGATCGGGCGCGGTGAGTGCTACCGCATCGCCCGCTCGGTCGCGTTCGTGCGGGGGTGGGCGCATGATGGCGACCCGGCTGACCTGGTCGCGCATGTTGCGGGCACGTTCATGGTGACCGAGTGACCGAGCTACCTCCCTTCGCCTCGGTGCTGGGCGTGTCGGTGGAAGCCGACGCGGACGGCGCGCCGGTGCTGGTGATGCCGTTCAGCGACGCGGTGACGGGGCGGCCGGGGTTCCTCCACGGCGGCGCGCTCGCGGGGCTGCTCGAGATGGCGGCGATCGCGGGGCTGCAGGAGGCGCTGGCGGCGGACGGCGGCGGGCGGGTCAAACCGATCAACGTCACCGTCGACTACCGGCGCGGCGGTCGCGACAAGGAGACGCGGGCGGTGGGCGTGGTGACGCGATTGGGGACGCGCGTCGCGAACGTAGACGCGGTCGCGTGGCAGGACGACCGCGCGCAGCCGATCGCGGCGGCGCGGTTCAACTTCCTGGTGTGGCGGGACTGATCACTTCGGCGTCAGCCGCAGCAGTTTGCCGTCGTCGGTCAGCAGCCAGATCGCGCCGTCGGGGGCCTGCGCCACGTCACGGATGCGCGTACCCATTGCCCATTGGTTACCCGGCGTCGCGCGGTCGCCCTGAAGGTTCACGCGGGTTAGCGCCTGCTCCGACAGCGCGGCGATGAAGGCGGAGCCGCGCCATTGCGGAAACATCGCACCCGAATAGATCATCATGCCGCCCGGCGAGATCGACGGGTTCCACCACAGCCTGGGCGCTTCATAGCCGTCGCCGGGGCGGTGTTTCGGGATCGGCAGCTTGTCGTAATTGTCGCCGTTGGAGACGTTGGGCCAGCCATAGTTGCGCCCCGGCAGGATGAGGTTGAACTCGTCGCCGCCGCGCGGGCCCATCTCCACCTCCCACAGGTGCCCGCCCGAGTCGAACTGGAGGCCGTAGGGATTGCGGTGGCCGGTGCTCCACGTCTCGGCGGGGGTGGTGTTGGGCTGGCGGGCGGCGACGCGGCGGCCGGTCGCGGTGCGCGCAGCGGCGGTGTCCTTGGGCGGATCGGTGACCAGCACCGTGGCCGCGCCGAGCTTGCCCGCCTGCGGGTTGCCCGGCCACGGCTTGCCGTCGAGCGTCAGGTGCAGGATCTTGCCCAGCGCCTGATTGGGGTCCTGCGCGGGGGTGAAGCGCTGGCGCTCGCCCGAGGCGAGAAACAGCGACTTGCCGTCGGGCGCGAAGGCGATCACCGACCCGAACTGCCCTCCCCCGCCCGCCGAACCGGAGCGCCAGAGGACCTGCACGTCCTGAAGCTCGGCAACTGTCGGCGGCGGGCAGGGTGCCCTGTCGCAGTTGGAGACTACTCCTTGCAGCCGCCCCCGCGCCATCGTTAGCTGGCTACGGTCACCGTCAGGTCCTTCGGAATAGGTAAAGTAGATCAGATTACTTTGGGCGAAATCGGGCGCGGCGATAACATCAAGGAGACCTCCCTGCCCGCCCGGAGCCACCTTTGGTACGCCCGGTACGTCGAACATCTTGCCGTCCGAC
>CAXSEO010000242.1:0-4900 GCA_964235525.1 uncultured Sphingomonas sp.
CTACTCACCGGCCGAATGCGCCAACTACTTCGCCAACTGCGGCTACGATGCAGACTGATCGAAAACCGCTCTAGGCCGCTGGTTGCCAAGCCGTGGTCGATCCCGTCTCCCAAACCCTGGTAAATGGCGGCGCAGACGCCCGCCTGCGGTGTCTGCGGATGAATGTACAGCGGTGCCCGCAGCGCCGACGCGGCATGCAGGATGGGACGGAAGTCACGGTGGTCCAATTTGCGGTCGCCGGTGCGCCCAAACAGCATCGCCCCATCGAGCCCGAGCTGGGTGACGGCGCGCTCCAGCTCGCGCGCCGCCTCCTCCGGAGCCGAGGTGGGCAGGGTCGCGAAGACCTGGAAACGGACGGGCCGCCTCCACACCATTGATGCGATCAGATCGTTGGCTTCGCGCGCCAAGGCGACGGCTTCGCGGGCGTCCAAGCTCTGGACCCCCGGCGTGGTGTGCGAGAGAACCGCGATGTCGATCCCGGCCTCGTCCATTGCGGCCAGCCTTAGGTCGGCGAGGTCGGGCAGGCGGCGCTCCTTGTCGTTCCCTGTAGACATATCGATCGCAAGGTCGCGCGTGCCCGGCTCCAGGCCGAGCCAGGCGGCGGTGACGCCGGAGGTCGCGACATGCTCCTCCAGGCACACGATCTTCATAGCCATCTCTCCAGCCGCACTGCTCCGCCGCGGTTCACGGATGGCGGCTCAAGTGTCGAGAAGGCCGGGGGCGAACACGTCCTCGATCGTCAGGCGGCGCTCGGTGAGGCCCTGCTCGTGATGGTAACGCAGCACGGCGTCCACTGCGGCGTGATTGGCGCCGATGCCGTAAGGCCACCAATCGTCGCCCAGCAGCTCCCGGTCGTTTTGAACGAGCTTCGTCATCCACGGCAGCATGGTCGCCATGTTGTTGAAGGTCATGCCCTGCACGTACTGCTCGGCCATCTGGTCCTTGGCAAGGCAGAAGCCTTGGTAGACCGCCTTGACCATGTCAGGCTGCTGTTCCGCCAACTCCCGCTTTACGACGACCGTGTGCATGATTGGGAAGATTCCGGTGCGCCAGTAATAATCGCGCTCGGCACTTTCGTAATCTTCGAACAGGCGGCCGACCTTGGGCGAGTTCGCCAACACGCACTTTGGAATGTCGGCCGAGATCAGCGCGTCTATTTCGCCCGCTTCCAGCATGACTCCGAGGTCGACGTCCTTGCCGGCCCACTCGACCTCCACGCCCTCCGGTGCCGGCCGAGGTACGAAGCTGATAGGGTCCATCGGAAAGTCAATCCCGCCAACGATCCAACGAGATTGATCAGCTTTCACGCCATAGTCGTCCGCCAGCATGCCCTTGGCCATGACGCCCGCATCATGGCCGTAAAGCGCGAGCTCGCCGATCCGCTTGCCGACGAGGTCCCGAGGATGCCTGATCCCGCTCGCCTTGTTGATGTAGATCGCGCCGTGACGGAACGAACGGTTGGGGAACACCGGCATTGCAACAAATGGAGAGCGACCCTCAGCATCGAAGGTGCGCAGGAGGTACGTCATGCCGAGTTCGGATATGTCGTACGCTCGGCGCGCGATCATCGCCTCGAATATCTGGGGCACGATGCGTGCGCTGTGAAACGTCGCGTCGATCCCGTCGATCGGGACCGTCCCGTCCGCAAGCAGCTTGGTGCGGTCATAGTTCCAGAATGCGACGTCGAGCTTATGCGCCATACGTATCTCCCGCCAGCGGTCGCTGCGTGTGAGCATATTTGCTTTGCAAGGGCCGGCGTAATTCCAGCGATTTCAAAGGAGTGGAGATCAATCCCCGACACATGGTCTCCGATGAAGATCATTCATCGAAGCGGCCCGCGACGATAGCTCGAGCGATCCGTTCAGCCAGCATGATAACGGTCAGGTTGATCGGCACGGAGATCGCTTCTGGGATGATGGAAGCGTCGACCACGCGCAGGCCGATTATGCCGCGTACCGCCCCCGCAGAGTCGACCACCGCCCCGAAGTCCTCCGGGCCACCCATCGGCGCGGTCGCGACACCGTGGTAGAAGGTCATAGCACCTGCGTGGATAGCTTGGTCGCGGATGTCCGACGAAGTCTCCTCCCGGAGCGGTGAACCGGGGTCGCGTTCGATCATTTCGGCAACCGGCGACAGGCCCGCTACCCGCTGCGTGAGCAGCACCGCCTCGCCCAGACGTACCCGATCGTCGTCATGAGATAGCAGACGATAGTCGATGCGCGGCGTAACGAAGGGGTCCGGGCTCTTCAGCCTCACCGTCCCCGTACCTCGCGGCACCACCACGCAGGCCCACGTCCGTAGCGTTCGGATCGGCGCACCGCGTTCGTCGAGATCGGGTTGTACCGACACTGAAAGCTGCAGGTCGAGCTCCCCATCCAGCGCTCGCGATGAGCGTGTCCAGACGATACCGCTACCGCCCATCGGAAGCGCTGCAACGGAGGACTTAAGATTGTACGCGGTCGTGAACATCGGCTGATCCTGCAGCCGCTCGCCCACCGGCAAGTCGGCCACCACCGGGATGCCGAGACCGTCGAGATGCGCCTTGGGGCCGATACCGGAGCGCAGCAGAACCGCCGGACTGCCATATACCCCCGCCGAAACGATCACCGTGCCCGCATCAATGACCTCACCAGTCGCGAGCCGTACGCCGGTGACGCGTCCGCCGGCGATGATCAGCTTGTCCGCGAGCGTATCGGCCCGGAGTGCTAAGTTGGGACGGGCGCGTACCTCGGCGGTCAGGTACAAAACGCTGGTATTTGCGCGCACTCCGTCGACAATGTTCTTCACCTCGCAGCCGACGCCATGCTGGTGCGCACCGTTGAAGTCGTCGATCCAAGGCAGCCCGGTGCTGGCCGCCGCCTCAACAAAAGCGCGAACCGCAGGTGTGAGCGTGTCCGCGGGCGGCTGGCGGATCGGCCAAGGGCCGGCATGACCGTGCCATCGCCGGTCAGCGATATCGCTGTTCTCCACCGCCTTGTAGCCCGCCAGCCCAGCCTCCCAAGACCATTCGGGAAGGCCATGAGCGGCCCAGCGCGCGAAATCGGCCGGCCTCGCGCGTCGCGCGATGCCTCCGTTGATCGCCGAACCGCCGCCGAGCACCTTGCCTGCAAAGGCTGCAAGAGATAGACCACTGTGTCCCGGTACACTCTGGTAGCCCCAGATACGGCGCGGCTCGATCGCGATCACGGGACCCGTCAGGTCGGCGGGATAGCCGTCCGGGGCGTAAGCGGGTCCCGCTTCGAGGAGGAGCACAGAACGACTTGCGTCCTCGCTTAATCGTGCGGCCAGCACACACCCCGCGGAGCCCCCGCCGATGATGACGGTGTCGTATGTCGCGGTCACGGCACGCTCCTCACCGCGTTGTCGATCCACGCGTACAGAATGTCCTCCGCGCCGGGATTGCCCATGTGACCTCGGTTCCCTCGCGCGACTAAGTCCTTTCGGTCGCCCCGGGTCGCGATGATGAAGCTGTCCTCGATCGGGAAGATCGAGTCCTCCATGCCGTTGATGACCAGCAGCTTGCACGTCGGCGTCCCGACGATACCAGCGTCGACCAAGCTAAACTTGCGCCCCTCGGCCGCGTACCTCCCGATCGCCGCCGCGTAGTCGGTATCGCGGTAGCCGAACTTGTACGCCATCGCCTCGCCCAGGGCGAACGGGTACTCCATCTGGTTCTGGGCGTGTATCCAACCAGCGTCGAACATGTGATGGCACCCGCCGCCCTGCGCTACGGCGGCAAACAGCCGATCCGCGTGGGTGTGTGCGATCCGGAACGCGTAATATCCGCCCGTGCTGATCCCCCGCGCGACGATCTTGCCCGTGTCGAAGCCGTAGCGGGACGCGGACGCATCGACCCAGTCGAGCACGGCGGTCATCAGCCGGTCGGGCGAGGTCGGATCGTTGGGCGCGGCGGGACAATCGCCGGTGCCGGGGATCTCGAAGCTTAGGGTTGCAAAGCCGTTGTCGACGTGTTGCTGGGTACGCGGAGTGTGGTCGGTCCTGTAGGCATCCAGCCCGCAGATGAACAGCAGGACGGGCCAACCCGCATCGGGCTTCTCGCCCTTTGGTATGCGAAGATACGCTTGGATTGCCTCATCATGATCGCCAGCCGAGGTGTCGGCTTGATTGAACGGCATCGATACCGAAAGGCTGGGCGGATCGAGCAACTTGCCCCCCCTCTCATAGGCGTCCTTCCCCTTCTCCCAAGCCGCCTGGGTAAGAGGCGACCGGTTGATCGGGAACCGCGCGATCCGATACACCGCAGCTGCCCGTAGGAAACGATCTCTCGCTTCGTCGACCCTGCCCGCCGCCAGTGCACCTCCCGCTTGCATTACGAGAGCGTCGGCCACCGGAAAAAAGGGCCTGGCATACTCATCGGGTCGGTGCAGGATCGCTGAGCTGTTGTCCGAGATTTGGATTAACTTCTCGAACACAGGCTCGAGGTCGTCAACGTTTGCGTCGGTGAACGGGTAGATCCCGCTTGCGCAGAGGCTGCGCCACTTTTGTTCCCACAACGCAGACACCGAGTCGTGAAAGGAAAAGTACGGAAACCCTGCACGCGATTCCATGTCTGTGGCCGTCGACTGCACATGGAAAGGCGGAGCGAAGGTCTTCGGCATACCAATCATCGATCCCGGTCCTTGCTCGCCAACAGCTCGCCACGACTGATGATTTGGCCCGCAGTCTGATCGCCGTCCGGTAGCAGCTTACAGGACGTACATATTGATCTGGTTTAACGCAGAGAGGTTTAGTTTATTGCATGATCGGGTTCGATCGTGGCCTATGAGGTTTATTGTTGGCCCTCAACTATCGGCCGCGCAACGCAGTTAAGCTGTGGCCTATAGCTTGACCTAGATTAAGTTTGGCGCTGAACGGTTGAGTCGCAGCAGCGGCTGTCTGT
>CAXSEO010000243.1:0-4882 GCA_964235525.1 uncultured Sphingomonas sp.
GTAAGGCGGTCTTCACCCGCTGCCGGGCCACTGCACGGCGAGAACGGCACCTGCGGGGATCGTTGCAGCAACCGGCTCTCTCCTGTCCGTTATGCGGACCGAACGCGCCGACGAGGCGGGATTCGCGACAATTAGCACGTCCTCGCCCGCCTGGGTTCGGAACGCGACTGCCGGGAGATTTGGATCGGACGCGACTGTGCCGATCCTTACCGACCCGGGCGGCACAAGGCGCGAGAAGGGCGCAATCGCTGCATAGGCGACATTTCGCGTCACGCGATCGCCATCGATCGTGACGGCACCCGCACATAGCGAGCACCCGCCATCGCCGGTGTGTGGGCCGAAGCGGGAATCCGCGGCCAAGTTCCACAGCAGCACGCCCTGCGCCCAGTTCTCAAGCGATCCGACCAGGATACGCGAGACATATCCAGCTACGGGAGTCGGTCCGCCCGGTGTCGGATCGTCAGTCACCGACTGCTCGGTCAGCCAGACTGGTTTGTCGGGGTGCACGTTATGAACCTGCGTCATGGCGGAGACGTCTCCCGCGTACAGATGGAATCCGGTGCCGGCGACGAACTGCGCGGCGTGCTCGTTACCGAGTATCGCCAACGGATAGCCGGGATGATCGCAATTATGGTCGAACGCGACGATGCGAGTGGCCAGTCCCGCAGCGCGGAAGGCAGGCCCGACATGATCGGCAATCAGTTCCGCTTGCTGCGCGGCCGACATTAGCATGCTGGGCGTGTTGTTCGGGTTTTCGGGCTCGTTCTGGAGCGTGACCATCGTGATCGGGACGTCGTGCGCGGCCATGCCGCGCACATAAGCGACGAGGTAGCGGGCGAACGCATCGCCCATATCGGGCCGCAGCATCCCGCCTTTTGGTCGGTCGTTGGTCTTCATCCAGCTTGGGGCCGACCAGGGCGAAGCAAGGATCGGCAAGCCCGGCGCAATCGCGAGAATCTCCCGCAAGGTTGGCATGAGCGCGCGCTCGTCGGGTGCTAGCGAGAAGCGAGCAAGCGCTGGGTCTGAGCCGCCAGCAGTCAGGTCATCATAGGTGAAAACGCCGTCGTCCATGTCAGAACTGCCGATACTGATCCTGATCCAGCTCACACCGATCCCGCTGGGTCCGCGGTCGAACAGCTCGCTTAAAAGCGCATGCCTGGCCACCGGGCTCATGCGCTGGATTAAAAGGGCGCTGCCGCCGGTAAGGGCAAAGCCGAAGCCGTCAATATGCTGGAAGCGCTTGGACGCATTCACGTCGATCGTTACCGGCTCGTTTCCGGTGGCCGTGCTGAGCGGGACCTGCTCCAGAATGCGGCGGTGGGCAGCATCGGTAGTCCAAGCCCGCGGCTGCGCGGCAGCGATGCCGGCCGACGTCACCGCCGAGAGCGCAATATACAGTATGGACAAGCGTCTTCTTGTAACTCTGTCGATTAGATTGAGCATTGAAGGGCTCCTCGGTGCAAGCGGGAGCGGGACTGCCCTGTTCAGGCCAGTCACCTCCGCTCGCGTGTCATTCGGTACTATTGGTCTCCCTTCGGGCAGGCGGATATCGGCCGCTCCAAGTAGGTCTTGACTCGCCTTTGCCTACCGATGCGTCTCGACCGCCGCTTCCGAGCCGAAACCTTTGCGGAGTTGTTCCAGGTTAAGTCGCTTGGTAATAACGGCGTCTTCTGCCAGCGCACGCTCCAGCGCCGCGCCGGTCAAATGTGGCGATGGTCTATCAAGCGGCGATAAGGCTGGCCCCGGCGCAGCTTTCATTCCAATCATCGAAGGCGTGTAGCTGATTTTAAGTATGCGAGTTCTCGCCAGCGGAACCTCACGGCGACGGTAGTCCGCAACGACCGGAGCCACCGCTCTCGGATTGGTCCTCCGGACTGTGGTCGTCAACTTTGCGTTGTCCGCCGACGACGGCGCAACCAAGGGCGGGATAGGCACAACCGTCCGCCCATGCGAACCCGGTAGCTGCGACGGTGGCCGTGTCCGCGTCAAGGTAATCCCAACTGCCAGCGCGACCGTCGCTAATCCCAACGCCCAAACCAAGATTTGCCAGCCGCCACCGATGCCGAGCGCCGAGCGCCGGTCTACCCGATTCAGACCGGCTGCACTGCTAGGACCGGACGACTTGGGCGACCGAGTGATTTCAGCAATTAAGTGAGCAATATTATCGGCCACTACGGTCGGGTCTCATCGTATGGGGTTGGACGTCGCTTTTCGGAGGTGGACAGATCAGGCATCATGATCAATCTTGTCAGCCAATGACAGTTCCACAATCGGTGGCGCGTCGACTTGCAGAAGCCATTGCCGGTCCGCTTCCAACCCCAGCGCTGTCAATCTCCCGTGCTCATGCGCACCCGTATCAACGCCGATCCGATAGCCGCCCAGTGGTGGCTCGCCTGGCTCGATCGTGTGCCCGTGCACAACCACTTTGTCATATCTGTGCCGTCCGGAGATAAATGGATCCCTGATCCAGAGTAAATCCTCGTCGCTCTGATCCATCAACTTTATGCCAGGTCGTACCCCGGCATGGACGAAGAAATAGTCGCCCAGCGACCACCAGAGCGGCAGTGCATCAAGCCATTCCACGACGTCGGGCTGAAGGGTCGTGCGTAGGCTTGCAAGGATCGCGCCCATGTCGTTCGACTGCACTACCGGCCACGGCACGCCTAGCCCGGTCAGTGTCGACGCGCCCCCGAATCGAACCCACTCGGCCAAGACCTCCTCGTCACCATCAAAGGCGCGCACCAGCACTGCCTCGTGGTTGCCCTTGAGGATCACCAGGTTCGGGTCGTTCAGTTGGGACAGGTTGCGCAATAGATCCGCCGCCTTCGGCCCCCTGTCGATGAAGTCGCCTAGTATGATCAACATGGTCTCCGCCGAAGCACGCGCCTCCGAGTCGCGGGAGATGTCGTGAAGCAACCGCGCGAGCAGCTCGGCTTCGCCATGGACGTCGCCTATGGCGTAAACACGCTTACCTGCCGGAAGCCGCGGTTTTCTAAGGCCGAACCGGTTCAACAACATCCCAAGGTCGACGTCCCGGTCAAATATAATTCCGTCGTCGCCGGTGTGACCGATGCTAACATTATTGACCTTATAGCTGGTGAAGGCGGCCCGCGAAACTGCCTGCACCCGTCAGGTCACGACGTCGGGCGCGGTCCGGCCGGTGTGATGGAGGATGCCCGCAAGCTCCTCCACCGCCGCGATCACCGTCGCGAGCATCTCCGCCGGCTCGCGGTCGAGCACGCCGGTTGGCGGTTCATACTGCTCCAGATAGACGCGCAGCGTGCTGCCCGAGGTGCCCGTGCCCGACAGCCGCAGCACTGCCCGTGCGCCGTCGGTAAAGAACAGCCGCACTCCCTGACGCTCGCTGGTCGTGCCGTCGATGGGGTCGTGATAAGCGAAGTCGTCCGCGCGCTCCACCGTCAGCCCGCCCGCGACGGTGCCGGGCAGCGTCGCGAGGCGCGCGCGCAACTCGGTCATCAGCGTTCCGGCCCCTGCGCTATCGACCTCCTCGTAATCGTTTCGCGCGTAATAATCGCGCCCGAACCGCGCCCAATGGTCGCGTGCGATCGCGTCCACCGACATGGCCCGCGCGGCGAGGATGTTGAGCCACAGCAGCACCGCCCACAGCCCGTCTTTCTCGCGCACATGGTCGGAACCAGTGCCCGCGCTCTCCTCGCCGCAGATTGTCGCCATCCCCGCGTCGAGCAGGTTGCCAAAGAACTTCCACCCGGTCGGCGTCTCAAACGCGGGGATGCCGAGCGCGTCCGCAACCCGGCTGGCGGAGGCGCTGGTCGGCATCGAGCGCGCGATGCCTTTCAGCCCGGCCGCATAGCCCAGCGCGAGATGCGCGTGGGCGGCGAGCATCGCCAGCGAGTCGGACGGCGTGACAAACCGCCCGCGCCCGATGATCAGGTTGCGGTCGCCGTCGCCATCGGACGCCGCGCCGAAGTCGGGCGCGTCGGGGCCCATCATGAGCTCATACAGCGCGCGCGCATGAACCAGGTTCGGGTCGGGGTGATGCCCGCCGAAATCGGGCAGCGGCACCGCATTGCGGACGGTGCCGGGCGCGAAGCCGAGGCGGCGCTCGAGGATCTCGGTCGCGTACGGGCCCGTCACCGCGCTCATCGCATCGAATGCCATGGTCAGTCCCTGCTCCACCGCGCGGCGGATCAGCGGAAAGTCGAACAACCGTTCCATCAGCGCGGCATAGTCGTCGACCGGGTCGACCACCTCTACCGTCATGTTGCCGACGCGCGTCTCGCCCAGCCTAAACAGGTCGACCTCGGGCGCGTCCACCGTCAGCCAGCGGTCGATGACGCGGGTGTGCGCGGCAATCCCCTCGGTTACCTTCTCGGGCGCGGGGCCGCCGTTGGCGACGTTGTACTTAATGCCGAAGTCGCCTTCGGGGCCGCCCGGGTTGTGGCTCGCCGACAGGATCAGCCCGCCCGATGCGCCGCGCAGGCGGATCAGGTGGCTCGCCGCAGGGGTGGACAGAATGCCATCCCGCCCGACGACCACGCGCGCATAGCCGTTCGCGGCGGCGATGCGAATCGCCGCCTGCGCGACCTCGCGGTTGTGGAAGCGACCGTCGCCGCCAAGTACTAACACCGCCGCGGGCGGACGCTCGGCGACATCGAACACCGACTGAATGAAATTCTCGGCGTAGTTGCGCTGCTGGAAGACGCCGACCCGTTTGCGAAGCCCGGAGGTGCCCGGCGTCTGGTCGGGAAAGGGTGTGGTCGGGACTGTGCGGATCATCAGCGCCGCCTAAGCGGAACGATCGAGGGAGACCAGCCGTCCCGCATCGGGCTCGCGAGCCGATCCATGCCGGGTCGCGACACTCCCGTTACGCCGCCCGAAGCGACGTCGGGCGGTTGCGCCG
>CAXSEO010000244.1:0-4880 GCA_964235525.1 uncultured Sphingomonas sp.
GCCAGGGCGCGGCGCAGCGCCGCCATCAGCGCCCCGTCGCCGCACCCTACGTCGAGCACGCGCGAACCGGGCGCGACATAGTCGGCGATGACGGCGAGGTCGGGGCGGAGAGTCATGGCGCGACGCGCAGACGCGCCGCGAACTCGGGGGACAGCCGCTCCATGTAGCGCTCCGGGCGGAGCGGGGCGTGGAAGCCGATGGCTTCATACACCCCGTGCGCGTCGGCGGTGACCAGCGCGAAACGGCGCACGGTCGCGTAGTCCGGATGGTCGAAGAACCAGCGCACCATCCGCCGCCCCAGCCCTTGCCCCCGTGCGGGCGCGTCGACCCACACGTCCGCGACCCAGGCAAAGCTGGCCCGATCGCTGACCACGCGCGCGAACCCGAGCTGCTCGCCGCTGCGGTACGCACCCAGGCAGTGCGAACCCGCAATCGCGCGCTCGACCGCCTCGCGCTCAGCACCCGGCGACCAATAGCTCGAGGCCAGCCAGCCGTGAACGCGCGCGACGTCGAGCCGGGCGGGGTCGTCGGATAGCTCGATCATGCGCCGGCGCTCAGGAACCCGTCGACCACCCGGTTGAGCTGGGGGCTGTCGAGCAGGAACGCGTCGTGGCCATAGGGGCTCGACAGCTCGACGAAGCTCGCGCGCGCGCCCGCCGCGTTGAGCGCGTGGACGACCGCGCGCGATTCGGCGGTGGGATACAACCAGTCGGTGTCGAAGCTGACCAGGCAAAAGCGCGTCGCCGTGTCTCGGAACGCGTCGGCTAGGCGGCCGCCATGTTCCTCGGCCAAGTCGAACTGGTCCATCGCGCGGGTGATATAAAGGTATGAGTTCGCGTCGAACCGGTCGACGAAGCTGATCCCCTGATGGCGCAGGTAGCTCTCGACCTGGAAGTCGGCGTCGAAGCCGAAGTTCTTCGCACGCGTCGGGCTTTCTGGGCGCGATTGCAGGCGCCGCCCGAACTTCTCGGTCAGCCCCGCCTCGGACAGGTAGGTGATGTGCGCCGCCATCCGCGCGACCGCGAGTCCGGCGGCGGGCGGGTCGCTCGCGTACTCGCCGCCGTTCCAGCGCGGATCGGCCATGATCGCCTGTCGCCCGACCTCGTGAAAGGCGATGTTCTGCGCAGTGTGGCGCGCGGTGGAGGCAATCACCACCGCCGCTTCCACGCGGTCGGGAAACGTCGCGGCCCAGCCCAGCGCCTGCATCCCGCCCATCGAGCCGCCCACCACCGCCTTGAGCCGCGCGACGCCGAGACGGTCGAGCAGCATCGCCTGCGCGCGCACCATGTCGCGGATGGTGATCACCGGGAACGTCATGCCCCACGGCCTGCCCGTCGCGGGGTTGGTCGAGGCGGGGCCGGACGAGCCCATGCAGCTGCCCAGCACATTGGCGCAGACGACGAAGTGCCGCGCCGGATCGATCGGTTTGCCGGGGCCGACCATCCGCGTCCACCAGCCGGGCTTGCCGGTGCGCGGGTGGACGGAGGCGACATGCTGATCCCCGGTCAGCGCGTGACAGATCAGCACCGCGTTGCCCGCGTCGGGCGCGAGCGTGCCATAGGTCTCATACGCGATCTCCACCGGCGCGAGCAGTTGCCCGCCGTCGAGCGCCAACGGGCCGGGGAGCGTGACGTGGCGCTGAAGGCCGAAGCGCTGGTCGAGGGCGGCGGTGGCCATCGGGGCTGTTGTGCTTGGCGCGACCGTCACGTCAACCCGATCCGGACTACGCCGCCTTCGCCGCCGCCAATTGCGTCATCACCGACTCCGCCGCCAGCCGCCCGGTCTGCGCGGCGCCGTTCATATAGCCCGGATACGCGTCCGACAGATGCTCGCCCGCGAAATGCACCGCGCCCGACGCGATCGGGGGCGAGGCGCGGCCGCGTTCCTCGACCCAGAACAAGCGCGCGAACCGCGTCATCTGGCCGGGGCGGTAGTTCACATAGGCCCCCATCGACAGCGGATCGCGGTGCCAGCCGGTGCGGTGCGCGGCCAGCGTCGCGGCGGTCATGCCCGGCACCCCCGCCTCCACCGACGCCGCGAACGCCCTGGCCTGCGCGAGCGCGTCGCCTTCCGCCGCGCGCGCGACCTCCTCGCCGCCGAGGAACCACGTCCACGCACCGCCCGCGCCCCCGCCGTGCGGGCGGACGCCGCCGTCCCAGCCCTGCGCGACCGCGCCCGCGTCGGTCCGCCACAGCTCGCCGCCGCGCCCGGTGACCGGCTCCCACGCCCGCGCGCGCATCCGCGCCTGCACCTTTTCGTTGCGGCCGAGATTGGCCTCGAGCAGAAAGCGCTTCCACAGCGGCGGCAGCGGCACGCCGAAGTTGATCTTGCGGGTGATCGAGGCGGGGGTGGCGACGATCACGGCGGGCGCGTCGACATGCGCGCCGTCCGCGAACAGCACGCGCGCGCCGCCGCCGGGCGCGGGGTTTATCGCCGCGACGCGCTTGCCCGTGACGATCCGCCGCGTCATCCGCGCCGCCATCGCCTCGACCAGCGCAGAGGAGCCGCCCGCGATGAGATAGCGTTCGTCCGACCGGCTCAGCACCTCGACGCGCGCGCCGGCGATGCTGGGGAGGTTGAACATCAGCTCGATCGCGGACGCCTGCCCCGGCTCGACACCGTATTCGGTGCGCGCGGTGGTCTCGAGCAGCCCGCGCACCCAAGGGTGAGGCAGCTTGGAGCGGTGCGCGTCGAGGTAGCTGGTGAAGGACAGCCGGTCGAGCTCGGCGGCGACGCCCGCATAATCGCGGTCGAGCCGGTCGGCGTCATGCGTCATCTGCGCGGCGAGCGGGCGCAGCGCCTCGATCGCGTCCGCTTCCGCGACCGGCTGCTTGCCGTCGAAGATCAGCGAGCGGTAATGGCCCGCCTTGCGGTCGATGAGTCCCACGCCGAAGGTGCGCGCGAGCTCGGCCATGTCGTGATGGTCGGTGTTGACGAACTGCCCCCCCATGTCGGCGAGGTCGCCACCGGGGAGCCGCGCGGTGAGCATGCGCCCGCCCAGCCGCGGCCGCGCCTCGTACAACCGCGCGTCGATGCCCGCATGGGTCAGCGTCCACAACGCAGTCAGCCCGGCGAGCCCACCGCCGACGATCGCGACCGGGCCGGGTTTCGCCGCAGGGGCAGGAGTGGTTGCCGTGGCGGCGTGGAGCTCGCGCGGGAGCGCGGCGGCGGCGGCGAGCGCGAGGATCACCTGGCGACGGGTATGCCCCGCCTCGCCCGCGACCGGCGCGGGGTCGCCCGATGCGCTGAGGTTCGCGCGTCGCGCGTGCTCCAGCGCCTGCCACACCCCGCTCGCCCGCATCATGCCCCCGTTAACCCTGCCGCGCCCTAGCGAGGCGCGGCGGGTTGCGCCAGCGAGACGCGGCGGGCATGGCCAGCCCCATGTTAACGCCCGAGCCGAAACCCTGGATCATGGCGATCGCGCCCTATGTGCCCGGGCGCGCGACCGGCGACGACGGCCGCCGCGTCGTCAAGCTGTCGTCCAACGAGAACCCGCTCGGCACCAGTGCCGCGGCCGTGGCGGCGTTCGAGGCGGCGCGCGGATCGCTGGAGCTCTACCCCGATGCGGGGGCCACGGCATTGCGCGAGGCGATCGCGGCGGCGCACGGCATCGACGCCGCCCGCGTGATCCACGGCACCGGGTCGGACGAGGTGCTCCACCTCGTCGCGGGCGCGTTCATGGGGCCGGGGGACGAGGCGATCCACGTCCGCTACGGATTTTCCGTGTACGAGATCGCGACCCGGCGGGTCGGGGCGGTGCCGGTGGTTGCACCCGACCGCGATTATGCGACGGACGTGGACGCGATCCTAGCCGCCGTCACCCAGCGGACCCGCGTCGTGTTCGTCGCCAACCCCAACAATCCGACTGGCACCTATACTCGCCGCGACGAGATCGCGCGGCTCCACGCGGGGCTGCCGCCGAGCGTGATGCTGGTGGTCGACCAGGCCTATGCCGAATATATCGACGCAGCCGACGACGACGGCGCGTTCGCGCTCGCGCACGACCACCCGAACGTGTTTATCACCCGCACCTTCTCGAAAATCCACGGGCTCGCGGCGGAGCGGATCGGCTGGGGCTACGGCTCGGCGGCGGCGATCGACGCGATGCACCGCATCCGCGCGCCGTTCAACGTCACCAGCGCAGGGCAGGCGGCGGCGATCGCGGCGCTGGGCGACACGGACTTCGTGACCCGCTCGCGCGAGCACAACCGCGAGTGGCGCGCGTGGTTCGCCCGGCAGATCGAGGCGCTGGGCAATGCCGGTTTCCGCGCGGTGCCGAGCGAGGCCAATTTCGTGCTGGTGCTGATCGAGCCACGCGGCGAGCGGACGGCGGAGGCGGCGTACCAGCGGCTGCTGGCGGCGGGGTACGCGGTGCGGTGGCTGCCCAATCAGGGGCTGCCCGACGCGGTGCGGATCACGATCGGGGCGGAGGACGATATGCGCGCGGTCGTGCGTGAGCTGCGCGCGTTCGCCGGGACGGACTAGATGCTCCCGTTCGCCCGGGTGTCGATCATCGGCCTCGGGCTGATCGGCTCGTCGATCGCGCGGGCGGTGCGCGAGCGGATGCCGACGGTGCGGCTGGTCGGACATGACGCCGACCCGGCGGTGCGCGCGACCGCCGAGCGCATCGGCTTGGTCGACGACACCGCCGACAGCGCGGGCGCGGCGGTGACCGACGCCGATCTCGTCATCCTGTGCGTTCCTGTCGGCGCGATGGGCGCGGTCGCCGCCGAGATCGCCGCCGAGCTCCCCGCCGACGCGATCGTCAGCGACGTCGGCAGTTGCAAGGCGGACGTCGCGCGCGCGCTCCGCGAAGCGTTGCCGGACGCGACGATCGTCCCCGCGCACCCGGTCGCGGGCACCGAGCGGAGCGGGCCGGA
>CAXSEO010000245.1:0-4870 GCA_964235525.1 uncultured Sphingomonas sp.
ATAGAGGAAAGAAACGGTGGGGGCAAAGCCCGGCCAGCGCCACTACGCTCCCGTCGGTCTTGCGGTAGAAGACCAGCGGCTGGTCCAAGATCGTCCGCCCAAACGGTGTTTCCGCGACCTCATGGGCATGCGCGGCAACATACCAGCAGTTCCTGAGAAAGACATAGTCGCTACTGAACGGATACATCGTCATCTCCAGATCGCTCGGCTAGAAACGCCTTGATTAAAGAGCACATTCAGCGCCGAACGCTAAGCTGAAGTCCCACGATCCGGGGCGGGGTCGGATAGTCAGCGATGTAACCGGTGCCCAAGGTGCCGAACTGGTTGGCCACGGCGGTGTTAAGGATGTTGTCCACGAAGGCCCTGATACCGAGTCGGCCGTTGATGGACCGCCAAGACAGGGCGGCGTTCAAGATATGGTGACTGCCCTCGCGCAAGCGGTTGTCGGGCTCAGAAACGAAGCTGGACGTGTAGGAGTCAGTCCCGTCGATCCTGTAGTCGCCCGAGCCAGTCGGGATCGTATAGTTCGCGCCTATGGTATAGGTGAACTTGGGAGAATATGGCAGCTCGTTCCCGGTCGCATCGGCGCCGAAGATGTTGATGGTCGTGCCACCAAATGCGTTTGGCGCATAGGAGCTGGCGGGCGCGTTCTTGAAGCTCGTGAAGCGCGTGTGGAGGTACGAGGCGCTCGCGGTAAGGTCCAGGCGCTTCGCCAGGCTGGCCTCCATGTCGACGTCCGCACCATATGTCTGAGCACCGGCACCATTGAAGATGATGGTCGTCACCTCATATCGCGACACTTGCACATTGGTGTAGTCATACAGGAACGCGCCCACGTTCAACCGTACGCGTCGGCCAAGCAGCTCGCTTTTAATTCCTGCCTCGTACGCGTCGAGCTGCTCGGGTTGGAATGGCGGGTTCAGCGGATCACGAATGTTGAAACCGCCGCTCTTGAAGCCCCGATTGTAGGAAACGTACCCAAGCACGTCCTTGGCGAAATCATGGTCCACCGCAAGTCGCCAGGTCAGCTTGTTGAACGACAGGCTCGCGTTGACATCGGGCACGAGCTGCACCGACAAACTCGCAGGCGTTCCGTCCGGATGACCGAACTCCTGACCGTGAAGCGACTTGGTTTCGTAGGTATAACGCAGCCCTGCCGTCAATCGCGTGTTTGGAGCGACGACCAATGTTCCTTGGGCAAACCCGGCGACCGAGTCCAGCTTCTGCGTCGCCAGGATCCTTACCTGAGTAAGCCCCGTGTCGATTGGGCCATAGAAGTTGATGATCTGAGGGTCCTGATTGGCATAATTGTGAAAATAATAGGCTCCCAAGGCCTATTTGAATGCCGAACTCCCCGACGAAACGAGCTGAAGCTCCTCGCTGAACTGGCGGGAGTAATCGGCAATGTCGAGGTCGATCGACGGCGTTGAGCCCGCAGGCGTAAACCGAAAGTAGTTCGCGCCGTCGCGGTAGGCCGATATGCTGGTCAGGACGGCGCGCGGCATGTCATGTTCGACCGTCACGCTAACGCCGCCACCATGATACCGGTTTCGGGGCTGTATGTAGGTATCTATGTCCCACAAGCGAGCCGTTTCCCGCGTTGGGAAGGCAAAGGGATAGCCTGGAAAGTTCCTGAACTCGGTGGAATAGCTCCCGGCGCGGTTGCTGTAGTCGCCCGCGAGGGTGACCTTGGTGGCATTGCTTGGCTCGTACACCGCCTTGGCGCGAACGGTCACCGCGTTGTCGATTTTGTGGACGTCTTCGCCGTTGAAGATGTTCGTGCCCCAGCCTTTTCCTTGGGTGGCGTATTGGACGGAAAGGCTGGCCTTTAATTTTTCCGCCACGGGGCCGCCCACGAACAGGTTCGAGCGTGATGTGGCGTAATTGTCGATGCTGGTGGACGCCTCAACCGTAAGCGTCCGGTGAAGGTGTCAGCTCAGGCCCGGCGGTAGTTCCAGGGCAGCAGGTTGGCGATGCGGCGGGCGGGATGGTCCGCTATGCGGGCGATGGTGTCCGCCAGCCAAGCCTCTGGATCGACCCCGTTGAGCTTAGCCGTCTCGACCAGGCTGAAGATGCTGGCGGCGCGGTGGCCGCCCTGATCGGAGCCCGCGAACAGCCAGTTCTTGCGGCCGATGGCGACGCCGCGCAGCGAGCGCTCGGCGGCGTTGTTATCTATCTCGAGCCGGCCGTCGTCGACGTAGCGGGTGAGCGCCGCCCAGCGCGTGAGCGCGTAGCGGATGCCGATCGCGAGGTCGGAGCGCCGGGACAGCTTGGGCAAGGTCAGGTCCAACCAGCGGCGGAACGCATCGAGCAACGGTCCGGCTCTGGCCTGCCGCTGGCATCGTCGCTCGTCGGGCGGGCGGCCACGCAGGTCGTCCTCGACCGCATACAGGCCCGCGATGTGGTCGAGCGCTTCTCGGGCGGTGGCCGAGCCGGTCGCAACGTGGACGTCGTAGAACTTGCGCCGGACATGCGCCCAACAGGCCACCTCGGCGATGCGCTCGCCGTAGAGCCGGTCGAACCCGGCATAGCCGTCCGCGTGAAGATCGCCCCGGAACGCCCGCAAGTGCTGGGCCGGGCGCTCGGCCTTGCGGTCGGGCGCGTAGCGGAACAGCACGGCTGGCGGCGTGTCGCCGCCAGCCCCACGCTCGTCGCGGACATAGGTCCAGAGCCTGCCCGTCCTGGTGCGGCCCGCGCCGGGCGCGAGCACCGGCACCGGCGTGTCGTCGGCGTGGAGCGTGGAGCCGCTCATGACGTGGCGTTCGAGCGCGTCGACCAGCGGGTCGAGGAGCTTGGCCGACCGCCCGACCCAGTCGGCGAGCGTCGAGCGGGCGAGGTCGACGCCTTGCCGGGCGTAGATGCCCGACTGGCGATAGAGCGGCAGGTGGTCGGCGTACTTGGATACCAGCACGTGCGCGAGCAGCCCGGCGCCGGGGCGACCGCGCTCGATCGGCATGGACGGCGCGGGCGCCTGCACGATGCGCTCGCACGCGCGGCAGCTGAGCCGCGGGCGGACGTGGCGCACGACCCGGAACGAGGCCGGGACATAGTCGAGCTGCTCCGTCACGTTCTCGCCCATGCGCCGCATCGCACCGCCACAGTCGGGGCACACGCAAGCCGGCTCGTGCAGCACGTCCTCGCGCGGCAGGTGGTCAGGGAGCGGCTGGCGATGCGGCCTGGCGGCGTCGCGGGCGCGCGCGACCGCTGGGGGAACGCCGGCCGCCGCCTCGGCCTCGGCCTCCTCCAGCCCGAGCTCCAGCTGGTCCGCTTCACGGGTCAGGCGCTCGGACGAGCGCCCGAACGCCGTGCGACGGAGCCGGGCCACCTGCATCCTCAGCTGCTCCAGCTCCGCGTCCGCGACCACCAACATGGCCTTGAGCAGGTCCACATCGTCGGGCAGCGAGGCGGCGTCGAGCAACACGATCGCTTATACCAGAGCGGCACTCCCCATGCACGTGAGAACGGCGGAAAACCGTGCTTTTTACCAGGCCAGCGTTGGTTGCGACGACCGGATCGGGTGACGCCAGTCCACCCCTTCGAGCAGCATCGACAGCTGCGCGGGCGTGAGCACGGCGACGCCGTCCGCGGTTGCGGGCCAGGTGAACCGGCCGCGCTCGAGCCGCTTGGCGTGGAGCACCAAGCCTTGGCCGTCCCACCACAGCAACTTGACCAGATCGCCGCGCTTGCCCCGGAAAGCGTACACCGCGCCCCCGAACGGGTCCTGGCGCAGCCGTTGCTGGACCAGCGCGGCGAGCCCGTCGAAGCCCTTGCGCATATCCGTGACCCCGGCCGCCAGATAAACCCGGACACCGACTGGCGGGCCGATCACCCGAACCCGGCCAGCACGGTCTTGAGCAAGCGCGCGTCGATCGGCGGCGCGAGGCGGACGCGCTGCCCGCTTGGGCCCACCACCTCGACCACGCCCGGCCCAAGCGGCTCAGGCTGTGCCGGGATAGGCACGCTCGCCACCTCAACGGGCACGAACGCTGGTGCGGGCAGCTGCGCCGCCTGCACCGCCACACCGTCGCGCAGCAGCAGGCGTCGCCAGCGATAGATCAGCGACTTACAGACGCGGTAACGTCGGCTGACATCGCCCACGCTCGCGCCCGGCATCATCGCCTCCGACACGATCCGGGCCTTGTCGTCGTCACTGAATCGCCGCCTCGGCTCCGCCAGGCCCGCGCCCGCAACCTCGATAATCCGCGTAGCCATAAGTGCCGCACCGGTGCTTGCCACAGTGCCGCACCTGTGGCTTGCCCCTCACATCACCGGCAAGGCGGGCAAGACCGGACGCTTACTGCCATCGGGCTTCCTGACGTGACGCAGGGCACCTGGCGCATGGCAGACCAGCGCCACGGGCTTGTCCGCCGCGAGGAACGACTCGATCAGCTTGATCGAGTTCTGGTCCTCGGCCAGGTCCCACATCGGACCATGACCGCCGGGGTAGAATACCGTGTCGAAGTCCGATTGGCTGACGCTGTCCAGCCGCACCGTCGTGGCAAGTTGCACCTTCGCGGTCGCATCGGCCTCGAAGCGCTTGGTCAGGTCGGTCTGGTTGGATGGCTCATTGCTCTTCGGGTCGAGCGGCGGCTGACCGCCCTTGGGAGAGGCGAGCACCACCTCGGCACCGGCATCCTTGAACGTGTAATAGGGTGAGGCGAGCTCCTCAAGCCAGAAGCCCGTCTTGCGGCCTGTGTCGCCGAGTTGATCATGGGATGTCAGTACCATCAGAATCTTCATCGTGGTTCTCCTGGACAGGTTTGACGCGAGGGCGAACGTGGTCGTCGCGCATCGGGACCCGAGCCGCGCTCGAGATTAGAGCGGATTCCTTTCAGTCTGGGTCATAGCCGCACGAGCTAAAGTAGTTGGC
>CAXSEO010000246.1:0-4869 GCA_964235525.1 uncultured Sphingomonas sp.
TCGCGATCGCGATCGCGATCGGGACAGCGGCGAAGATGCCCGCAGCTCGCGAAGTTTCGATCGACATGACGGCGGACGCAGCCGAGGCGGGATGCTATCGCCAGTGAGCGGCTGACAGCACCGCGGCATCCAAGATCGGGCAATCATGACTGAGCCTATCGGAGACAAAGGCGAGCTCAAGTCATTCGCCGCGATCACGGCGATGGGCATCGTCTTCGGTGACCTGGGCACCAGCCCGCTTTACACGATGCCGACGATCCTCGGGGCCGTCGGACCCCACGCTTCCGCGGCGACGGCGCTGGGGATACTGTCGCTGCTGTTCTGGACGCTGCTGATCACGATCTCGGTCAAATACTGCCTGTTCGTGATGCGCGCGGATAACCATGGAGAGGGCGGCATCCTGGCGCTGATGTCGCTGGTGGGTATGAACGACTGGAAGAAGGGCACCTTCATCGGCGCGAGCATGGGGCTGCTCGGCGCAGCCTTGATCTATGGCGACGGGGTAATCACCCCGGCGATCTCGGTGCTGAGCGCGCTCGAAGGCGTGAACGTCGCGACGACCGTGCTCAAGCCATACATCCTACCGCTTGCGCTGATCATCCTCGTCGGAGTGTTCGCGGCGCAGCGGTTCGGCACGGCGACGATCGGCAAGGCGTTTGGACCGGTCATGCTGTTGTGGTTCATCGTCATCGGCGCGCTGGGTTTGGTCGGAGTGCTCCACCACCCCATCGTGCTCGAGGCGATCAATCCCGTGTACGGGTTCCGCGTTCTCATCGGCGGCCATGTCGCGGTACTGGCGCTACTCGGCGGCGTCTTCCTCTGCGCGACCGGCGGCGAAGCGCTCTACGCCGACATGGGTCACATAGGGCGGTTTCCGATCCGGCTGGCATGGTACGCGGTCGTGCTGCCCAGCCTGTTGCTCAATTACGCCGGACAGACGGGGGTGTTGCTCGACGGCGGCACAAGCAGCGCCAACCCTTTCTTCCGCCTCGTTCCTAGTTGGGGTCTGTACCCGCTCGTCGTGCTGGCGACGCTAGCGACGATCATCGCCAGCCAAGCGATCATCACCGGATCGTTCTCGATGACCCGGCAAGCAATGCAGCTCGGCTGGTTGCCCGGGTTCGACATCCGCCAGACCTCGGACAAGGTCTATGGGCAGATCTACGTCCCGGTGATTAACGTGATGATGGCTGCGGGGACGGTCGCGGTGACGTTCGCCTTTCGCACCTCCGACGCGCTTGCGGGTGCCTATGGGACAGCCGTCTCGACGACCATGGTGTTGACGACGTTGCTGCTGATTCGGGCCATGACCCATGTATGGAGATGGTCATTGCTCGCCGTCATCGCCGTCGCGGGGACCTTCCTTGTCGTCGACGCGACCTTCTTCATCGCCAATCTGACGAAGATCGCCGAAGGCGGCTGGGTCCCGCTGTCGATCGGCGTCGCGATCTACTTGGTCATGGTCACGTGGCGCACGGGCGCGATCGCTGTGCGCGATCGACTGGGGGCGATGGCGGGGTCGACAGACGCGTTCGTTGCCCAGCTAAATGATCATCGTATCCCGCGCGTGCCGGGTATAGCGGTGTTTCTCACGCGCACCGAAGGGCAAATCCCTGCAATCATCACCGGCTATGTCCGGAGCATAGGCTCGCTCCATGAGAACGTCATCGCGCTGACCATCAAGTTCGACGACACGCCGCGGACTGCCGATGATCACCGCGCGACGCTGACGCAAGTCTGCGAGGGGTTTTGGCGCGCAACCGTCCACTATGGGTTCGTCGAGATACCCGATCTGACCGCGACCCTGAAGAACCTGAAAGGTTTGCCGCCTGCGATTAACTTCGACCGCGCAGTGTTTTTCGGTGGTCGCGACATGGTCACGGCGGCCCCACATTCGGCGCTCGGCAGGATGCGTGTCGAAGTGTTCGCCTTTCTTTCCCGCAATGCCGTGCGCGCCAGCGATCGGTTCAAGTTGCCGGCTGATCGCACGATCGAACTAGCGCGGCAGATTGCGTTATAGCTCGCCGAACGGACCAATTAGAAGCTGAATGAATGGACGAAATGGGGCAGCTCTGAAACAGGTGTGAATGTCCGCAGTTGGGTCATCGTAGTCAAGCGGAAGGGCAGCAGCACGTCCGCCTACAACAAGCGATAGGCGATCAGGCCAGACGCGCAACGTGGCTCGTTTTACCCTCTTCGACGTCGTGGCACCAATGATCATGGGGCTGCTCGGATGGCGCGATCCAGCAAGACGCCAATGACGATCGCGACCGCATAAGCGAGCAGGTCCCACAGCGAGAACACGCGGCCGAGGAGGAGCTTGCCGGGCGACGTCAGCCGGAACGCATCGAGTGCGGGCGCATGATAGAGCTTGAACAGTTCGACGGCCAACGCGACCTCGCCGGACACGAGCGCGCCTTGCGCTAGCCGCCAGCGCGGCCGGATCGTCGAGACGATCCAGTAGACCATCAGCGCCCAAAGAATCGAACCGCCGTATTTTACGACCGCGTCCGGCAGTCCGAGCCGCACCATCCTTAGCGTGAGGCCTGCCGCGATGGTTACGATGACCAGCAGCATCGAAAGCGCGCACGGCCTGCCCCGCACGACCTACTTCTTCCTTGTGGGCGGCACATCGCTGGACGGCAGGGCGAGCAGGAATGTCGCACCAGCCGCTTTGGCTTGCCCGAGCACGATCGTGCCGCGATGCGCTTGGAGCAGGGAGCGTATGATCGGCAGCCCCAGCCCCGTGCCACCTGCCGCGCGGCGGCTGGTGAAGAAAGGTTCGAAGATGCGATCGCGATCGCCGGCAGGGATGCCAAGACCGTCGTCCCGCACTGCCAGTTCAACGATGCTGGCGTTCGCCCGGGCGGAAATCAAAACGCGGCGCGCGCCGGCCTGACGGCTGTTCTCCACGAGGCCGGTCAGCACCGTCTCGGTCACCGCTGGAGGTACGGCAACGTTCGGCAGTATCGGGGCCAGATCCAGCACAACATCGAAGCCGGTGCTGCGGAAGGCATCCGCGATGCAGCGCAAGACGTCGATGATATCAGTGGCGGCGCCCTCCACCATCTCGGCCATGTCGGCGCGGGCCAGATCGAGCAGGCGGCTGACGAGCTGGTTCAGCCGAGCCGCGTCCACGCCGATGTTCGCGAGGAATCGCTCGCGGTCGCCAGACGCCATGTCGGGATGGTCCTGCAACAGCTCGACCGCGCCGCCGATGCCGGCCAGCGGGGTCTTGAACTCGTGGCTGACCGCGTGCGCGAAGTCGCGCAGGTAGCGGGATCGGCGGTCGATCGCCTCGGCCATCGTGCCGAAGTCGCGATACAGCGCCTGGATCTCGACCGCGGCCGTGGTCGGCGCCGCGGGGATCAGGCCTCCGCCGCTCGCGACCGACCGGGTCGCTTCCCCCAGCGCTTCGACCGGCCGGACGATGCCGCGCGACAGCAGGCCGCTCAGCACCACCAACGTTCCGAAGATCAGCACGACACCCAGCGCGATCTTGCCCCGATCCTCGTAGATGCCGGCGAACAGGACGCGCGGCGAGCGGGACAGCAGCAGCACGCCGATCACGCGGCCGTCCGCGACAATCGGGCGGGCGTGATGAATGCGCAGGTCCGACGCCCGGCTCAGCCATTCGAGCGCATAATGCCGGCGGTAGGCACCGTTGCGGCGGAGCGTCGTCGCGGGTTGGCCGCGTAAAGCGGACCGTACCTCCGGCAGATCGCCGTACGATGCCCCCACCTGCGGACCGACGAGGATGCGGCCTTGGGTATCGAGGAGCAGGATGGACGCGAGCGTCGTGCGGGATGTCAGCCGCAGGATTGGTCGCAGCCGATCGCTCCAGGTCAGCACGGCTCGCTCCTCGGGGCCAGTCGATGGGCGCGGCGGCGGTCGCTCCGGCAGGATGTGCGTCATCCGTAGATCGATCGACGGCGGCTCGGGCAGGTCCTTGGTCGGCAGCACCTGCCCCCGGCCAGGCCACTCGAAGCTTGCGGTGGCCGCCAGCGCGGCACTCTGTGAGACGAGCTCCGCCTCGGTCTGGCGAACGAGCGAGTTCTCGTAAACCCGCAGGAACAGCGCGCCGAACCCCGGCAGGGCGGCCACGAACACGAAGGTCAGCAGCAAAATCGTGCGCAGGCGCAGACCCGGCCAATGGCGCCGGACGACGCGCTTGAACCGCTCGATCATCCGGCGCCGCACGCGCCGAGGCGGTAGCCGATGCCCGCGCGCGTCTCGATCACGTCCTCGGCACCGACAGCGGCGAACTTGCCGCGCAGGTTGCGGACGTGGCTGTCGATCGTGCGGTCGGTGATGGCGAAGCCGGGGCCATGCAGCCGGTCGATGATCGCCTCCCGACTGAACACCTTCGACGGCATCGTCGCGAGCGTGCGGAGGATGCCGAACTCGGTGGCGGTCAGCGGCACCGGCTGGTCCACCCAGCGGGCCTGCCAGCCGTCCGGATCGAGCAGCAGGCAGCCATGCCGGAGCGACCGCGCTGCTTCTGTCACCGCGGGAGGGTGCCCTGCCGTTCGCCGCAGGATAGCCATCACGCGCGCGACCACTTCGCGCGGGCTGAAGGGCTTAGTGACATAGTCGTCGGCACCGAGCTCGATGCCCACAACGCGGTCGATCTCGTCGTCACGGCTGGAGAGGAACAGGATCGGCAGGTCGCTCCTGGCGCGCAGGCGACGGCACGCCTCTATGCCGTCCATCCGCGGCATGTTGATGTCGAGCACGACGAGGTCGGGTGCGTGTTGCTCGACTGCGGCCAGCGCCGCCTCGCCATCTTCCACCTCGATCGTGTCGAGCCCGGCCTTGGCGAGCGCAAAGGCGAGGAGCTGCCGGATGTGGGGATCGTCGTCAGCGATG
>CAXSEO010000247.1:0-4856 GCA_964235525.1 uncultured Sphingomonas sp.
CCCGGCCGGGCAGCCCGACGCCGCGCCCCGCGCCGGCCAGCTCGGCGCCATCATCGTCACCGCGCAACGGCGCGAGGAGAGCTCGCAGCGGGCCGCCGTGGCGATCGACGTGGTCTCGGGGGCCGATCTGGTCAGCTCCGGCACCACCAACGCAGCGCTGCTCACCCGGATCGCGCCCTCGCTGGTCGTCGAGCAGACCAGCACCGGCAACGCGATCTTCATTCGTGGCGTCGGCAACTTTTCCGTGGTCCCGACCAGCGACCCGGCGGTCGCCTTCAACATCGATAACGTCTATATCGGTCGCCCGACATCGACCACCGGCAGCTTCTACGACCTGGCGCGGATCGAGGTCCTCAAGGGCCCGCAGGGCACGCTATACGGTCGCAATGCCACCGGCGGCGCGATCAACATCATCCCGGAACATCCGCACGCCGGCGAGAACTCGGGTTACTTCACCGCCAGCTACGGAAACTACAACGCGTTCACGGGCGAGGGCGCGATCAACGTCGCGCTGGGCGAGAACGGCGCCGCGCGCCTGTCGGGCACGGTGACACGGCGCGACGGCTACCTCGCCGACCGCACGTTCGACGACAAGACGGAGGCGCTCCGCTTCCAGATACTGGGCAAGCTCACGCCAGACCTCACGGCCCGCATCTCGTTCGATTATGCACATAACGGCGGATATGGCTACAGCGCCTCCTATACGGGCAAGTACGTCTATAGTCCCGCTGCCGGAAGTTACACATTCGTGCCCTCGAACATCGGCGTAGATCAGGGCTTCTACACCGCGGCGTCGCAGGCCTTTCGCACGGGCACGTTCATTGCGGCGCCGTCGGGCCGGTTTCTCGACGCACTGACGCCGTTACCGTACCAGAACAACAGCTTCTACGGGACGAACGCTGAGATCACCTTGCGCACCGGCGCGGGCACGCTCACGTTCATCCCCTCCTGGCGCGACGCGCGGCTCGATTATCTGTCCGACACCTCCGGCTTCTTCTACAAGCAGCGTGAGGACGATTTCCAGGACAGCGCCGAGCTGCGGTTCAACGGTAACCGGGTCAGTATCTTCGACTACACGCTCGGCGGCTTGTTCTATCACGAGAGCGAGAAGTATCACACAAGCGTCGACCTGTCGGCGCAGGAGAACTTCCAGGATCAGAAGATCGATACCGACTCCTATGCCGCGTTCGGGCGGCTGACCGCTCACCTGACCGACCGACTGCGGCTCGTGGGCGGCATCCGCTATACGCACGACCACAAGGATTTCGTCAGCACGGTCACGACCGGCACGATCGCGTGCGCGGTGCTGGCGCGCGGGCTGACCTGTCCGACCTCGCCGCTGTTCCCGATCGTCGACTATCCGTCGCAGCTGCCCTTTCCCTATCCGCCGGCTAGCGGCAGCACCCTGTTCTTCTCGGCGGCCGGCGCGCCGGTCGCGCCGGGGCCGCTGCTCAACTACGTCGAGACGCGCGGCGCCTCGTCCTACAATACCCAGCTCACCAACCAGCGGGTCACCTATCGCGGTGCGGTCGAGTTCGACCTGGGGGCGCGCTCGCTGCTCTACGCCAGCGTCGAGACCGGTTACCGCTCGGGCGGGTTCGCGGCGGCGGTCGGACACACGACCTATCAGCCGGAGTACATCACCGCCTACACCGTCGGGAGCAAGAACCGGTTCTTCGGCAATCGCGTGCAGCTCAACCTTGAGGGCTTCCTCTGGAATTACCGCAACCAGCAGGTGAACCATGTCGGCCTTGATACGAACGGCAACACCGCCAACTTCACCGACAACATCGGCAGCTCCAAGATTTACGGCGGCGAAGTGGAGGCGCAAGCGCTGGTCACCCGCACGACGCTGCTGAGCGCCGACGTCCAGTATCTGCACGCGCAGAATACGTCGTTCATCTACACCACCGGGGCGGCGGTCCCACCGTTGGTGGGCTGCCCATATACGCGGTCGGGCGCGGTCTACGTCATCAACTGCTCGGGCTTCCCGGCCAACAACGCACCGCGCTGGACCGCCAACGTGTCGGGGCAGCAGACCGTGCCGCTGGGAGAGTACCAGCTGGTCTTCGGGGCGGACACGCAATACCGGAGCGGGCGCTACCTCAATTTCTACTATCTCAGCCAAGGCGGCGGCTATGTCGACCATAGCTGGCAAACCAACGCACAGGTGTCCTTCGGACCCGCGAGCGGCAGATGGTCGACCGCCGCCTATGTGCGTAACATCGAGGACAATCGCGTTCCTGTGTTCGCCTCCACCGCCGCGATATCCAACCTGTTTTCGGTCGGCACGACCCCGCCGCGCACCTTTGGCGGGCGCGTGTCCGTCAAGTTCTGATCGACCGCCCAAGGAAAGAGGCGAAGGGGGCGCCTGGCGGCCAAGTCAGCCGAGCGCCGCCTGCCATGCAAGCCGGCGCGTCGGCCGCGAATGTCGACTCGGTCCGGCTGGACCGCGCGGCGGGAAACGATGTGAGCGGGCACACCACCCCGTTGAACCTGATCGCGACGACCCCGCGCCGCGAGCTTCCCGCCCGACGCTCCACATCCGCCATCTACCCCGACGAGAGTTGATGGTGGTGACGTGGGCGTGATCCGGCTATCACCGTCCGCAAATAATGGCACGACGGGAGAGCGCGGCGATGAAGCGGATCAAACACGCAATGGGTTGGCTGGGGCCGGTCGCGGCGGTGCTGGTTGCCGGCGGCGCGCCGTCCCGGGCGGCAACGGCGCGTGAAGAACTCGTCCTGAACCACGTCACGGTGGTGGACGTCCGCACCGGTCGGCTGGCGCGCGACCGCGCGGTGGTGATCGCGGACGGCCGGGTCGTTGAGGTCGTCGCGGCGGGCGGCATCAGACCGGCGAAGGGCGTGCGGATCGTCGACGAGCGGGGGCGTTTCGTGGTCCCCGGCTTCAACGACATGCACGCGCACAACCTCAACACCGACAACCCGGAGACCAGCCTGCCGCTGATGCTCGCAAACGGGGTCACCGGCTTTCGCCAGATGGCGGGCGCGCCCGCGCTGCTGGCGGCGCGCGCGGCGGGCAAGCCGTTACTGCCTCCGGACTCGCCCGCGCTGCTCGCAATGCCGGGCACCATTCTCGCCGGGCCCGCTTTCGCCACCCCGGCGGCGTCCCTCGCGGAGATCGCGCGGCAAAAGCGGGAGGGGGCCGACTTCATCAAGGTAGTGGACGTGCCGCCGCCCACCTTCATCGCCGCCGCCGACGCGGCGCGCGCGCAGGGGCTGCCCTATGCGGGGCATCTCCCGATCGGGGTCGATCCGCGCGACGCGATGCGGCATGGCATGGTGTCGATCGAGCATCTCGGCCCGGGACTGTCCCTGCTGCTGAGCTGTTCGCGCGACGAGGCGGCGATCCGCGCGATGCTGGCCGCGGGCCCGCCCCCGCCGGCGCACATGGATGTCAATGAAGGGACGCCCGACGTCCGCCGCATGCTCGCCAATCCGGTGCTGGCGACGCCGCCACAGGGGTATCTGCTGATGCGGCGGGTGCTCGCAAGCTATGACGAGGGCAAGTGCCGCGCCTTTGCCGCCGAGGCGGCCGCGAGCGGAACCTGGCAGGTGCCGACGCTCGCGCGGCTGGAGGCGATGGAACTGGGCGACATCCCCGCGCTGCGCGACAATCCGGACCTGCGGTACACGCCGCCCGCATCGCGCGCGCTGTGGAATGACGTCGGGACCGAGTTCGGTCGGCGGATCACTCCCGAGCAGCGCCGGACGCTCGCCGACCTGTTCGCCGCGCAGTTGCGGCTGACCAAGCTGTTCGACGACGCGCACGTCAAGATGTTGGCGGGCACCGATTTCGGCGGGCAATGGCTGGTGTCCGGCCGGTCGCTCCATCACGAGTTCGACCTGCTTGCACGGGCGGGCGTGTCGCCGTTGCGCGTGCTGCAGATGACGACGCTCGACCCGGCGCTGTTCCTGCACCGCGAGGCGGATATGGGTACCGTCGAGCCGGGCCGGGCGGCGGATCTGGTGTTGCTCGACGGGGATCCGACGCTGAACGTCGCCAACCTCCACAGGATCGCGGCGGTGGTGCGTGGCGGGCGGTTGCTCGACCGCGCCGCGCTGGACGCCATCAGCGCGCACGCCGCCGCGACGCTGCGGTAGCGAAGGGGTACGGCGAAAGTGACTGACGCCCCCCGCTTCGGCCCATTTACCGGGCGCGCCTCGACGCCCGCGTCGATCGACGGCCCGCACCCGCTCATCATCGCGATCCACGGCGGCACTTATACTTCGGCCTATTTCGACGTGGCGGGCCACTCGCTGCTGGACCGCGCGGGTCGCAACGGCATCCCGGCGGTCGCGATCGATCGCTATGGCTATGGCGGCACGCCGTTCCACGACGACATGAGCATCCTCGGTCAGGCGGTGGCCCTGAGCGACGCATTGGTCGAGGTCTGGCACGAGCATCGCGGTGACGCGCGCGGGGTCGTGCTGATCGGCCATTCGATCGGCGCGGCGATCGCGCTTGGCGTGGCGAGCGATCCGGGCGACCTGCCGCTGCTGGGCATCGCGGTATCGGGTATCGGCGTCCGCACGCCCGGCACGCACGCGCAGATGTGGAACGCGCTGCCCGACACCCTCACTGTCGAGATGCCGGGTCCGGTCAAGGACCAGCTGATGTTCGGCCGCCCCGGCAGCTTCGCGGACACCATGCCCGCCGCCAGCCATGTCGCCAACGCGCCCGTCCCCAAGGCGGAGCTGGTCGACATCGTCGGCGGCTGGCAGCAGCAGGCGCCCGAGGTGTGCGCCCGGGTGCGCGTCCCCGTCCATTACCGCCAGGCCGAGCACGATCTGCTCTGGGTCGTCGACGGAGGCGAGATCGACGCCTTCGCC
>CAXSEO010000248.1:0-3032 GCA_964235525.1 uncultured Sphingomonas sp.
GTCAGGGGCCTGCGGGCCTTCGCGGGCCAGGTCCGGCGCCAGTGGGAGGAGGCGACCCGCAGCGTCGAAGCCCGGCCCGACACGTCGCGCCCGGCCGTGTCGCTCATCACCATGCATTCGTCGAAGGGCCTGGAATGGCCGGTGGTGATCCCGATCAACACCGCGACCGGCGTAGTCAACAGGGCCGCCTCGGCCGTGGATGCCCTGACGGGCGCGCTGCACATGAGCGTGTTCAAGCACCACCCGAGCGGCACCGCCGAGGCGATCGAGGCCGAGAAAGCGGAGCACGCCCGCGAGCGTCACCGTATCTGGTACGTCGCGGCGACTCGCGCCCGCGAGCTGCTCGTCCTGCCGAGGCCGTCCTGCGGCATCAAGCCGACATGGTGGATGGGAATGGTCGAGGCCGGCGTCCGCGAGGTCGAGCCCCTCGAGGTGCGGCCGGCGTCGGTGTCATCGGCTGCGTCGACCGAGGGTGAGGATCAGGGTCCTGACAGGCAGATGTTCGCCGCTCAGGCCGTCGTCATCAGGGCCAACGCGCGCACCATCAAGCGCCTGACGCCTCACCTCGCCGAAGGAGGCGACGCGCCGGCGGAGGAGATCCTGGTCATGACAGGGGACGGGGCTTCTGGCGATGTGACCCCGCCGGTCGTCCGCGGCAGTCGCGAGCGGGGTTTGATCCTGCACAAACTCATCGAGGAGGTCCTCACCGGCGAGGTCGACGAGGAGGAAGCAGCGCTGAGCACCAGGGCCATCGTGCTGCTGGGCGAGCTGGGTCTCGCCACCGGAAAAGGCCCGGACCCGGCCGAGATGGCGCGCTCGGTGCTGCGGGGGCTCGGGGTGACCGAAGTCGTGGCCGTGCGAGACACGCTGGTGCCGGAAGTGCCCGTGATGGCGAGCCACGAAACGAATGGGTGGGAGGAGGTGACGATCGGGGTCGCCGACGCGCTGGCGCTCGACGACGAAGGGCAGGCGTCGCTGGTCGTCGACTGGAAGAGTGACGTCGCACCGACGCCGGAGACGATCCACGACGACCGCAACCAGGTGAGGAGCTACCTCGACGCGACGGGCACCGCCGCCGGGCTGATCGTGTTTCTGAGTTCCGGTGTCGTCGAGCGCGTCACGGCTGCGGCAGCGCGGTGAGGGCGATCGGCAGCTCAACCTGGCAGGATGAGAGACGCCCCAAAGTGAGAGAGGTCGTGGGCCCGCATGTCGGCATAGGCTCGAGGAGGTCGCGCCGCACGGCGATCGTCGTCAATCCCGCTGTCTGAGGCTGCCCAGACCGATGCTCTTCGCCAACTCGCTCCGCTTTCGGGCGTACCTGACGCACGACGTGGTGCAGTCGGTCACCGGCAAGGTGATGTTGGCCGTCACCGCCGCAGAGGCGGAGCGGCGGCTGCTCACCCATAAGGCCCCGTGAACAGGTCCCCGAGCGCCCGCCGCGCCATGTAGGTCAGTCGCCGGCGCCGCAGGTGCTCCGCCTTGTCGTGCAGGATGTGGCAGCGCTGGCAGAGCGCGGCGAGGTTCTCGGGCACGTTGTTGTAGGGATCGTGGTCGAGGTGACACGTCGACAGGAACACGCGCGTAGTAAAACCGGGCGGCCCTTGGGTGTCCGGTGGGGGCAGCAGGCGGAAGCGGACCACACGACCCGCGCCGTCACGCCAGCGCATGGCGTCGGCATCCCACCAGCGTCCGTCGCGGAGATGCACCACCACGCGCCCATGTGGCCGGCAGCAGCCTTCGCATCGGCCCTTGGCACGGCGGAACCGGATCGAGGCCGACAGCTCGCGCCAGTCGATCGGGTAGAGCCAGCGGTGGCGGGCGAGGATGGGCACGGGGAGGGCTCGGGATGGTCGACGTGCCGATGCTATCCAGCCGGACTCGCGCTGAGCAGTGCCACCGAGGCACACCGGCACAGGAACGCTCGCTCGCCCCGACGCCATCCTGGCCCGTTCCACCTCCCACGTTGAGCGAGACCCTTGGAGGTCATCCGCCGCGGCGACGCAGCGACTCGCCTCCCGAGGGGATCGGCCCAGGCCGATCGGCGGCATCAACCACGCGCTGCGCCTCCGCCAACGCGGTCCGCATGGCGTACACGGCGAGCGCCAGCGGACCGCCCGTGGCCGCAGCCTGTTCGATCAGCGCCGGTAGCGCCGTGAGAAGCGCACGAGCGACAGGTACAGGGTCGGGGCGAGACACGGTCCCTCGTCACAGCCGCCGGAGCAGCGCCCGGATGGGGTGATGAGCCTGGCGCCCTCCGACCTCGTGGCCGCCCCTGTGGTGGGGACCGTAGCCGCCAACGAAGTGCCCCCCACGCCGGGCTGCCGCGCTGACGTCTCCGGCCGCGGCCGAGGCGAGCGTGAGGACGGTGAGCGTCATCAGAGCGGCATGCAGGAACTTGGTCATCATCGATCGTCCTCGCTGTACCGGCGCAGCGCAGGCACTGGAATAGATGGGAAGGCGCTATCCAGCGGGCCGGGTTCGGCAAGCCATAGGGTGTTGGAGCAGCGAGCCGACCGTTGCTACCCTTTATGCGTGAATTTAATGTCGACGCCGTCGGTGTATTACCGCAGCACGCGCACCGGCGCGCCGCGGACCAAGCGGTCGTGAGCGGCCTGTCCAACTCTATCCGCGGCGAGCCGGTCAGCCTCGCCGGACTGCGCCACCAGGAGCCCGAGCCGGCGTAGAGCCTCCGCCTTGTTGCGGTGTTGGGAACGGTCGCCTCGGACCACCACCGCGAGCACCGTCGGTCCGTGCGTCGCCCGCACGGCGCTGTCGGTCACGTTCTGGTGCTGGCCGCCGGGTCCGCCGGCGCGGAAGGCCTCCGTCTTGACGTCGCCCGGGTCGAGGACGGCGGATGCCGGCACTTCGGGCAGGAGCGTGATCCCGACGAACCAGTTCTTGCGCTGGTGGCCGGGGCGCAGCGTCGAGCGGGCGACCCTCTGCACGCTGCCGCACCAGCGCGCTGCGAAGGTGGCGGTGCCCTCGCCCGAGAGCATGACGACGACCGATCCCGGCCCGTGCCGGTCAGGCGC